>CAZVPQ010000365.1:0-3030 GCA_964628675.1 uncultured Hyphomicrobiales bacterium
TATCTTTTACCTAAAATTCTAGATTCAAAAAAATTATTTATTGAAACATTCATTGTGAATGAATTCTAAAATAGAGGTTATTTTATTATCGGACGAGAGAACAATCGAGCTAATGTCATTAGATATGAAAATTGATAAAATATTAATTTTTAAAACATTTTGTAGCTCAAAAATTGTTTTAATAGTTTTTTCCATATCAATATTTATCAGTGATATTATATTGCAATCTTTAAAATTATCTATGCCTAATTTCTTAAAATATTTTAAAAGAAAGGTGTTTTTGTTGGGAAATACTAATTCGGTTTTTTCTTGTTTAATTATTTTATAATTAATTTTATCAAAAATTTCTTTATTTAGCTCAAGATTATCAATGAAAGTGAATTTATCAGAAATTGAACTAAATATTTTCTCGCAAAATATCATATCATTTTTTATTAGAATTAGTTGATTCTTATCACAAAGATCGGAATTAATAATTGTATAATCTCCGGATGGGTCAGATGCAGAACGATATATAAGTTCTATTTTGGATTTTTTGATATGATCAATCATCTCGGGGTATAATAATTTTAAACCGTTAACTGAAGCTTTGTATGCTTCGGCATAGCTCATCTTTGGGACAGGTAATGAGTTGTGTATATACTTAGGATCGACATTTCTGATTCCTGATACATCTGTCCAAAATGTAATAGATTTAATATCCAAAATTTCCGCAATTATAGTTGCAGTTAAGTTTGAACTTTCTATCCCCATCGTTGTGATTTCGTTAGATAAACTTTTAGCAACAAAACCTTGTGTTATAACAATATTATTATCTTTCATCAAGGGCAATATTTTTTCTTTGACTTTTTTGGCGGTTTGATGAATCAAGGGTTTTGCTTTGCCGTAATTGTCGTCGCTAACAATAATTGATGTAGAATCAATTGATTTGATATTAAATTCTTTTTCTAATAAAAAATGGCTTAGAGTATGCAAAGCAAAAAATTCACCAAAACTTAATATAATATCTAATGTTCTTAATGTTAGTTCTCCTGTGATTGACAGTCCTTTAAAATAATCTTGGATTTTTTGTTTTGAATTTAAAAATAATAACTCAAGACTTTCAAAAGTTTGTTTGTCTCTCAAAAGTTCGTTAGCAAATAATATATGTTTGTCAATTATTTGATTTAAAATCGAATTAGATTCTTTGCTTTTGCCTTGAACAGCTAAACGAGCGGCATTGCCAAGATTTCTTGTTGTAGTATGAAAAGCAGAAGCAATAATAATTGAAGGTTTTTCTGAATGATTAGTTAGTATATCAACTATCCTTTCAAAGTCATTTTTATCCTTGAGTACAGAACCACCGATTTTTAAAAGGTTCATATCAATCCTTTATAATTCATAGTCAATAGCTCGAACTTCGCTAATCCTTTTGTTAACAAATTCCAGAGCTTTCTGATGTTCATTGTGATTGATATAATCGTTAAGGTCGATTAAAGAATCAAACGAAGAGATAAGGACAAGATCTGATGCCCTGTCTGATTTTTTAATATTTATGCCAACTTCATAATCTCTGATTTGACTAATTTTAGATGGTAATTGATCAAGCAGATTTTTAATAGCTATAGCATTTTCTTTTTTTTCAACGCCTTCGGCTTCGTCGTGCAATCGAAACATCACAATATGTTTTATCATCTTTAACTTTTTGTATTGAACAATAAATTCAAATTTAATTATAATTTATTTGAAAGCAAATTGTTATTATTGAAAAGTTATTAGCCAAAGAAGAAATCAAATAATTTTTACACAGAATTAATCACTGATAATACAAATACACTTTTGATTAAGTTATGAATTTCACTATTTTGCTATTATTGTTTTATCAATTTGAATATAGCTATGAGTTGGAACAAAATATTAGGTCAAGAGCATGTCAAAAAATCTTTGCAAAAAGCTATAATAGATAATAGAATGCCTCATGCATACTGTTTTCTTGGTATAGAAGGTGTCGGCAAGGAGGCTGTAGCCATAGAGTTTGCAAAAGTAGCAAACTGCGAATCTCCAATAATTAAAGATGGCGAAATTAATGCTTGCGAAGTTTGTCATAGTTGTCGAATGGCTAATCAATTGCAACACCCTAATATATATTTAATTCATTCTTTGCCAACAGGCAAAGGAGCAACAAGTAATGATAGCTCTATATCAAAATTATCTGATGAAGAGGTTAAGTTAATTCAAGAAGAGATTGAATTAAAAGCAACAAATCCTTATCATAAAATTACTATTCCAAAAGCTAATCAAATTAAAATAGCATCAATAAGGGATATTAAAAGAACTTTGTCGTTAGCAAATGCAGGGAATGGCAGAATATTTATTTTGGTATTTAATGCCGAGGAAATGACTCAGGAAGCCGCCAACGCTTTTCTAAAAACATTGGAAGAGCCAAAAGAAAATGTTACTATAATAATTACTAGCTCGAGACAAGAACTATTATTGCCAACAATTATTTCGCGTTGCCAGCAACTATTTTTTCGCCCAATATCTCAAGATAATTTAGAAAAATATTTGATTGATAATTACCAAATTAATGAAACCGAAGCTCGCTTATCTGCGGCTTTCGGACAAGGATCAATTACTAAGAGTATCCATTTCTTAGATGAAGATATGAAAAATTTAAGAGAGGATATTGTAGATATTTTCAGAATATCACTGAAAAAAAGAGTTTATAGATTAGAAATGTTCGAAAAACTTGAGGATATAATTGCCGAAAAAGATAAAAAGAAAATAGAAGCTATTATAATACTTTTAATTATTTGGTTAAGAGATGCATATACAATAATTAAAACTGATGATATTCGCAATGTTATTAATACAGACCAAATTAAAACTCTGAAAAATTTTGCTAAAAATTTTGCAAATGCTGATATCGAAGCCGCAATAACAACTGTTGAAGAATCAATTTATCATCTAAAAAGGAATGTTGCTCCACAATTATTAATTATTGATATGTTTTTACGTTTACGTGAAATATTATTGAACTGAGGTATTGCA
>CAZVPQ010000366.1:0-3003 GCA_964628675.1 uncultured Hyphomicrobiales bacterium
TTAAATTAATATTTTCAATAATTTAGGAGGTTTGATGAAAAGGTTATTTACTTTATTAAGCATTATGCTTTTTCTAAGTTCAAGTTTGGTTTTTGCCAACGGACTTAGTCTTAACAGTATTGGACCCAAATCACTGGGTATGGGTGGAGCTTTTATCGGTTTAGCAAATGATTATTCGGCGATTTACTGGAATCCTGCAGGTATGACTCAATTGCACGGTACACAAATCGGAGTATTCGCTACCGATGTTATTCCTATGTCAACATATAAATTAGAAGCTTATAATATTGATGCAACTTCAAAAACCAATAATTATATAAGCCCTAATATTATGGCTTATGTTCCATTGATGGAAGGAGATCTTACAGTAGGAGTTGGTGCTTATGTTCCTGCCGGTCTTGGTGCCGAATGGAACGGAGATGATTTAGCGGCTTTCAGCGGACCTTCGATGACTTCTTACGAATGGATGAGTAAAATTGCTGTGTTTAATTTATCACCTGCCGTTGCTTATAAAATCAATGATATGTTTTCTGTTGGTGCCGCTTTAAATGTTTATTACGGTATGTTCGATATGAAACGTCCAATGGATAATTTAAACGTATCAGGAGGACAACCTGCTCCCGGTCAAGACGGCATGATGGATACACAATATGAGGAAACTAGTTCAGGTATTGGAATGGGATTCTCTGCGGGTTTAATGATTAGACCAATTGATAATATTCAAATCGGCTTATCATTCAAAACTCAAAATACAATTGCTTTTTCCGGAACAGCTAAAAATACTGAAAATCCTCTTATGGCTCAAATCGGTATGGCTGAATCTGATTTTGACAGAGATATTGCATGGCCTCTTTGGTATGGTATAGGTATTGCTTGGAAGCCTATTGATAACCTAACTATTGCTTTTGATGCTCAATTCAGCCAATGGTCTAAAAGCGAGAAAGAACTCACTACTACTTATAAGGATTGGAACTCTCTGGAGACAAAAATGAATATGGAATGGGAAGATGCTTGGCAAATTAGATTTGGTCTTCAATATGATTTCTCAAAAGATTTTGCCGCAAGAGTCGGTTTTTATTTAGACCCTGCTCCTGCTCCTGACAAAACATTAAATATTCTATTCCCAAGTAATAATTATAATGGTATTACAGCAGGTTTTTCCTATAATATTATGGATAACTTAGGATTGGATTTCGGAGTTGAATACTTAATGGGCGATGATAGAGTTATTGACCCTGCTATGCAATATGTTGATGCAATGCCGGGAACACATCATACTGATATTTTAGCTTTAAGTTTAGGCTTTAGCTATATTTTTGGGAATTAATATTAATTTTCAATGAGATTTTACATTAAATCAAAGGAGATATTTTTTATATCTCCTTTTTTAATAATAATTTTGCCACTTTCTTAAAAAATCGGTTTTTGTAAATCGATTTGTTGTTTTTCAATGACTTACATCGATTTTTTTTCTCGTTTTTTGTGCCAACGTGTCATAGTCAAGAAAAAAATCAATCCATAAAATTGCTTGTAAAAAAATTGCTATATATACAATCTGTATCCAAAAATATTTAGAGTCCAATTATTGACTGCGTTTTTCATCATTTATCCTCTCTTTGTTATCCATCAAAAAACGATTAAATGACAATTGAGCGGATATGAACATTAGCAAGTTTAATATAATGATATTACAATCCATACATCGCTAATTATATACTTATTATAAATTCTTGCAATTAAGGAAGCATCTATAAAAACAAAAAATAAATATCTAATAATATATATTTCTTTTTGAACATATTTAAACCTATCTACTTCTTCTTAGGTTTTGGTGCGGCTTTAACAAGGGCATCGACAAATCTCTTGTATTGGTCAGCCATATTGCCACGTAGAGTAGCTCTATTCAGAAAGAATATGATATTATGTGCGATGAATGTAGGCATATCTACTGTAATATTATCTGTTGCTTTCAATTTATTATTTTTAGCTTCATCAAGATATGATTTCAGATGATTTTTTATGTCTAAAAAAGCTTCTACTTCTTTACCCTTAATATCAATGCCATCTAAAATTTGTATTACCATATAAATATCGGAAACGACAAATACGGGTTTCATAGTAGGATATTTATTTGCATCTTGATTAATCAACTGTTGTTGTTGTTGACTGAAAACCGAACTTAAAGAAAACAAAGTTATAGCTAATAATAAAACTATTCTTTTCATAATTACCTCAATATTATAAATTAAACCAAATTGAAAAACGATGTAATAAAGAACCGTTACCTTCCTCAGCCAAACCATAATCAAAATTAATAGATTTAGTTTTTACACCGATACCGCCTGTAAATCCTGCAAGCTTTCTATTTATTGAGGAAGCGGAATATTGTCTGATTTGTCTATCATATCCTAAGCGTACTTGTATGTAATCACCAAGATAAAATTCTCCACCTAAAGCAAAATTCATAAATTTATCAAAAAATTTGTCCGTTTCATCTGCCAAATGATGAAAAGAAAAACTCAACAATAAAGGCAAACCTTCCAATCTATCAGTAATACCAAAGCGAACATCAAGAGGCAATGGCTCGGAAACATTTCCCAATGTTTTTACTTGTCCACCGACGTGCAAAATAGAAAGTCCGATATTAATCTTCTTATCGGGAATTGTATATAAAAGTCCGGCATCAACTGCAAAAGCTATTGAACTTGCATTTTCAAGATTGAGAAACATCATTTTAGCAGATACTCCATAGTAGAAATTGCTATCAAGTTCGTTGGCATAAGAAACCAATGCAGATACATCATTTGCAGAAAAAGTACCGTTTCTGTTGCCATTCTTATCCGCATAATCAAAAGAACCGAAATTGGTATAAGAAATACCGGTGGCAATCACTCCGTCAGAAGCCCACTGCTTTTTCTCAGGCAAAATGTAAGAAATTTGTCCTGAATTAATATCGAGGACGTGCTTGAAAAAAGTAGTTGAGAAATTTTTACCTTGATTTGT
>CAZVPQ010000367.1:0-2987 GCA_964628675.1 uncultured Hyphomicrobiales bacterium
TTTTGCATTTCTGTTTGTGTATAAAATCTCAGAAGAATTTCTCTTTGTAAATTTTTTGAAATATCATCAGTATCTGAAATCAATAATTTTTTTGTTTCAGTAACTACTTTTTTATTTATTTTATCAAATTCTTTTGTCAAACTTTTATCAAATTTTTCATCATTAATTAATTCTTTAATATTATTTATTCTATCGGTTATCGGAGTTTCATTATAAAATTTTTGTTTTTCTAAGAAATTATTAAATTTTGTCATAACTTTTTTATTGACTTTATAATCTTCCGGTAAATTATTCATTTTTGAAGTCAAGGTATTTGCAAATTTGAAAAAATATCCCTTATAGTTAAGCTCCCGAACCAATAAGGGTGATTCTATATTCTTAACAAGAGTATCGGGCAAAATACCATTGGATTCTGTTACGTTTCTGCCATTTTTTGTTTGATAATGATTTGTATCAGCAGCAGATTTCTTTTTACTATAATTAATTTTTTGAATACATCTGCCCGATGGTGTATAATATTTTGCAGTAGTAATCTTTACTGCTGAATTATATGGCAAATTAAAAATAGATTGAACTAAGCCCTTACCAAAAGATCTCTTACCAATAATTATTCCTCTGTCTAAATCTTGAATAGCTCCCGCAACTATTTCCGAAGCACTTGCAGAACCCCCATTTATCAATATAGCGAGTGGCAAATTTGGTGCAATAGGTTTTATAATAGACCTATAAACCTTATCTTTTCTTCTATCTCTGCCTTTTGTAGAAACAATTATACTGTTTTGGGGAACAAATAATTCACATATAGCAACTGCCGAACCAAGCAGACCTCCGGGATTGTCTCTCAAATCCAAAATTAAACCTTTCAGTTTGCCGGTTTTTTTGAAATCGGTCAAAGCGTTACTTACTTCTTGTGCTGAGTTCCTCGTAAACCTATCTAATTTTATATAAGCAATTGAGTCATTTACAAAACCTTTATAACTAACATTTTTTAATTGAATTTTTTGTCTTCTTAATTTAAAAAACAAAGTATCTTTCAGACCGTCCCGCAAAACCCACAAATTTACATAAGTTCCAACTTTTCCATAAGTATATTTTCTTAAATTGTCAGTTGTGGAATTTAAAATATATGTTGAGTCAATCTTTAATAATCTATCGCCACGCCTCAAACCATTTATTTGTGCCGAAAATCCGTCGTGAACTTTAATGACAGTCAACATATTATCTCGAACACTTACAGTTATTCCAATACCACTATAAGTACCCGATGTCATAATATCCAAGTCATCAGTTTCTTTTTCATTGTAAAAAACAGTATAAGGATCCAGATGATTCAACATTCCGTTAATACCATAATCAATTAGATTTTCAGGATCTATTTCCTCAACATAATTCATAGACACTTTTTTAAATAGAGAACCGAAAATATCAAAAGATTTATCAATTTTAAAATAGTATTCATTAGTTGCACCAATCGTTATTACAACCAATAGTGCAATTATTATCCAGACAGAAATATTTTTATTTTTCATTTAATCATTGTTTGTGATGAAAATAACTTATTAAATATAATTTGCCTTAAATTCGATATCAGCACTCTTTCTTGTATCATAGTATCCCTTTCACGCAAGGTTACTGTGTTATCTTCCAAAGTTTGCCCGTCAACAGTTACACAATAAGGCGTCCCTATTTCATCTTGACGTCGGTATCTTCTACCTATTGCACCTGATACATCATATTGAGTTTTAAAATATTTTTGCAGGTTATTATGAATATCTTTTGCAACTTCCGGCATACCATCTTTGTTGACTAATGGGAATATAGCTACTTTTATCGGTGCTAGCAAAGGGTGAAATTTAAGCACCACTCTTGTTTCTTTCTTGCCGTTGGCGTCTTCAACTTCTTCTTCGTTATAAGCATTGAGCATAAATGCCATCAATGAGCGTGTAACTCCGCCCGATGTTTCCACAACATAAGGTGTAAATCTTTCTTTGTTTACAGTATCTACATATTCTAATTTTTTACCGGAAAATTCTTGATGCTTACTTAAATCAAAATCGGTTCTCGAATGAATTCCTTCTATCTCTCCCCAACCGAATGGAAATAAAAATTCAATATCGTGTGCTTTATTTGCATAATGAGCAAGTTTGTCGTGTTCTTTGAAACGCAATGAATCTTCTTTTATGCCAAATTGCAAATACCAATTCCATCTTTTTGTTTTCCAATAGTCATACCAATCCATTTCCGTTCCGGGTTTGACGAAATACTGCATTTCCATCTGCTCGAATTCTCTTGTTCTGAATAGAAAATTCTTTGTGTTAATCTCATTTCTAAAAGCTTTACCTATTTGAGCAATGCCAAAAGGTACCTTCTGACGACTGGAATCCATAACATTTTTGAAATTCACATAAATTCCTTGTGCAGATTCAGGTCGCAAATAAACGGTATTGCTGGAGTCTTCGACAGGTCCAATAAAAGTTTTGAACATTAAATTAAAATTCCTAACGGAAGTCCATTCCTTTGAACCTGAGACGGGGTCAGGAATACCATATTCAATAATAATATCAAAATAGTCTTCCGGTTTTTCAACTTTAGATAATTTTTCTTCCAATTCATCGGCTTTTCTATCTTTTTTCTTTTTTCTTAGTCTTTGTATAAATTCCTCAATTAAATTATCTGCTCTATATCGTGCTTTACTCTGCTTATTATCAATCATAGGGTCTGTAAATTGGCTAATATGACCGCTAGCTTCCCAAGTTTTGGGGTGCATAAGTATTGAAGCATCAATACCTTCAATATCATCGCGATAAGTCATAGCTTTCCACCACTCTTCTTTAATGTTCTTCAATAATTCCACACCCAAGGGACCGAAATCCCAGCAACCGTTTAAACCACCGTAAATTTCAGAAGATTGAAAAACAAAGCCTCTTCTTTTAGCTAATGATATGATTGTTTCAAGTTTATACATTTTACCCCTTTTGTTAATATCG
>CAZVPQ010000368.1:0-2984 GCA_964628675.1 uncultured Hyphomicrobiales bacterium
TAGATTTGTTCCTAAAAGATAGTTCACGATTTAATAGTTTTAATATTCAATTCAATGATATCCTATTCGATTATTCAAAAAATAGGATTACTGATAAAACAATAAATTTATTAATCAATTTAGCTCAAGAATTATTACTTGAAGACGAAATTGTTAAAATGTTCGACGGTGAAAAAATCAATACAACTGAAAACAGAGCAGTTCTGCACACAGCTCTTAGGAATAGAAGTAATTCACCTATTTATGTAGATGGTGAAAATATAATGCCCAAAGTTAATGCGGTTTTAGAGCAAATGAAGAATTTTGTCAATGCTGTGCATTCGGGGCAATGGTTGGGATATTCCGGTAAAAAGATTAGAGATATTGTTAATATCGGAATCGGTGGTTCCGATTTGGGTCCCTTGATGGTTACGTCGGCTCTCAAATCTTATGCCCTAGAATCTATTAATGTTCATTTTGTTTCTAACGTTGACGCAACTAATATAATTGAAACATTAAAAGGATTAAATCCCGAGACTACTTTGTTTATAATAGCTTCCAAATCTTTTACAACGCAGGAAACATTGACAAATGCTAATTCTGCAAAGAAATGGTTTTTGGATAATAGCGATAATAATCCGAATGATATTGCTAAACATTTTGTTGCACTTTCCACAAATAAAAAAGACGTCAAGGAATTTGGAATTGATACTGCTAATATGTTTGAGTTTTGGGATTGGGTTGGTGGCAGATATTCGCTTTGGTCAGCGATAGGATTATCAATTGCATTGTATATTGGTTTTGATAATTTTGAGCTTCTATTGGAAGGTGCTTATGAAATGGACGAGCATTTTAAAAAGGCGCCCTTTGACAAAAACATTCCTGTACTTATGGCATTATTGGGAGTTTGGTATTCCAATTTTTTCAATTCTAAATCTTATGCTATTATTCCTTATGATCAATACCTTGAACATTTTCCTTCCTATTTGCAACAACTTGATATGGAAAGCAACGGTAAATGTATAAATAAAAAAGGCAATAGAACTGATTATCCAACGGGAGCCGTAATTTGGGGCAAAGCAGGGACTAATGCTCAGCATTCATTTTTCCAATTAATTCATCAAGGCACTCAAATTATTCCGGCTGATTTTATTGCTGTTATTAATAATCAAAATAAACTTGCTAACCATCATAAAATATTGTTATCTAATTTCTTTGCTCAAACCGAAGCATTGATGAAAGGGAAAACTGAAAATGAAGTAAGAGACGATTTGGAATCAAAAAACATAAGTGAGACCGAACTTAACAAAATATTGCCTCATAAAGTATTTCAAGGGAATAGACCAACAAATTCTATCTTACTTAAAAGTTTAAATCCTAAATCATTAGGTTCTTTGATTGCTATGTATGAGCATAAAGTTTTTGTGCAAGGAGTCATTTGGAATGTTAATTCTTTTGACCAATGGGGAGTAGAACTCGGCAAGCATCTTGCGAAAAATATTCTTCCACAATTAGAAGATGAAGAATTAGTTGAAAATCACGATGTATCGACAAATGGATTGATTAATTATTATAAATTGAATAGAGAGGAATAATTAATAATTGGAAAATATGGAACAAGAATAAATTATTGAATCATTTATCAATTTCAATATGAGCTAATAATACTACAAATAATATTACCAATAGATTGGGGCTTGTCTTGAATGATGGAGTAGAAGCATGTCGCAAAGGTCGCAAATTATCCCCGGCAATTCAAGATATTTTTGATTTCTAAAATTTTTAATTTAAATTGTATAATGGATATAATTAAAGAGAAAAAAATAGAAAATTGCCTCGAAAGTAGCAATGTTAAAGATTTTATGTTGGATTCGGAAATCAACAAAATTTTTGTCGATTATCTTGCTGAGCTTGGGAAATTAATTTTTATAGATAATATTGAAAACCCCTTTTTCAAAATTATTGTCCGCGGCAAATATACTCTCAAAGGTTCAATAGGAAATAAGACAATTAGAATTTTACTGCCTGAAATGGATAACGAGTCTGCAATTAAAGAATTAAAAGATTATATAGGTAAATTTTGAATAATGAATGATATTAATATTTACAAAATAAATTTTAAAAACAATATAGATGAAATTATCAACGGCGATATTTTTATGCCCGAGAAAAAAGGCAAATTCCCACTGATAATTATGTCTCACGGATTTAAAGCTTGGAAAGACTGGGGGTTCAATCCTTTTCTTGCAAAAGAATTATGCAAATCGGGGTCGATTACTTTAACTTTTAATTTTTCTTTGAACGGGAGGATAAAGAACCCTGATTTTATTGATGTTGAAAAATTCGCTCGCAATTCAATTTCGCAAGAACTCGCAGATTTAAATGCGATAGTCGAATATTTCGTATCCCATCAGGACAATATATTAGATGAAGTAAGGGAAAAATGGAACGGGGAAATTATTTTATTTGGTTTTTCTTTGGGTGGCGGTATTTCTATACTCAAAAGTAAATCGGATAATAGAATTTCAAAATTAGTATTGTGGTCAACAATTGGAAAATTTGACAGATATACTGAAAGACAAAGAAAAGAATGGAAATTAAAAAGTTTTGTCGAATCTCCCAATCGCCAAACAAATCAAATCCTAAAATTAAATTATAATTACTTAGAAGATATTGAACTAAACAAAAAAATCTTTAATTTAGCAGATGCTATTGGAACAATTGAAATCCCGATATTAATAATTCACGGTGGCAAGGATATAACCGTGCCGTTAGAAGAAGTGGAAGCACTTTTTGAAGCCGAGAGAAATTATAATATTAGGAAAAAAATAATTGCTCGTACAGGGCATACTTTTGGTATTATTCATCCAATGAGTAAGTTCACTAAGGCTTTGCAGGAAGCATTGACAGAAACAAAGGATTTTTTATTTAATTTTTGAAATTATTTTGCTGTTAATGAGTTATAATATTTATGGTTAAAAATATTTTTATATTAGTATTATTAG
>CAZVPQ010000369.1:0-2983 GCA_964628675.1 uncultured Hyphomicrobiales bacterium
TATTAGAAATATCTCAATCTTCCGGACAACAGATACTAAGCAAGCTTTCGGTTTTTCAAAATTCATTTCCGATTTTACTTCCGAACACTTTGCCAGAGCCGAAATAATTCCTGCTTGCTCTTCAATGAATTTCATTTCGTCTTCATTCTTGCTCGAAAATACGACGGGGATTTTATTTTGAGGAGCTATATTTAAATTAGAACGCAGACGGCGAATCTCTTCAATCAACTTTTGTAAATAATCGAATTTTTCTTCCAACTTAGTATTAATAAATGTTTGATTGGGTTCGGCAACTTTTTGAAGACTTATACTTTGCTCATCAGTTCTTTCGTCATCAAGCAAATGCCAAATCTCTTCAGTTATAAAAGGCATTACAGGGTGCAATAATTTCAATATCTCTTCATAAATATTAATTGCAAATTTTATCAGCGATTGTTTGTATGCGGGACTGTCGCTACTATTGAGTTGAACTTTTACAATTTCAACATACCAATCGCAGAAATCTCGCCAGATAAAATCATAAAGAATTTTTGAGTAATCATTAACTTTGTAATTATCAAGTGCCGAATGAATATTCTTAATTGATGTATTCAAGCGGGACAAAATCCATTTATCGGAAAAACTAAATTCTTTTTTGTCAAGTGATTTGCCTTGATTAGCAGGACAACAATCAACTAATTCTTCCATATCTCTTTTCATCAGCAGAAATCTTCCGGCATTCCAGATTTTATTTGCAAAATTCCTGCCTATTTCCATCGATAAAATATCTTGAGATTTAACATCAACATCTAATCTTACATCTTGCCCCAAAGGTGATAAATATAAAATTGTAAATCTTATGGCATCAGTACCGTATTTATCAATCACATTCAATGGGTCGGGAGAATTGCCCAGCGATTTGGACAATTTCCTGCCTTTGTCATCACGGATCATACTTGTAAAATAGACATCTGTAAAAGGTATTTCATTTTTAAATTTCATAGAAGCCATTATCATACGTGCAACCCAAAAGAAAATAATATCAGGTGCCGTAATCATCAAATCAGTCGGCAGATAAGTTTTCAGTTCGGGAGTTTCTTCTGTTTTGCCATCTGCAAGCCAATTCATTGTTGTAAGGGGCCAAAGCCAAGATGAAAACCAAGTATCCAACACATCATTATCCTGCGTCAACTTAGCATTATCGGTAAGTCCCAATTTTTTTCTTGCTTCGTCTTCCGACTTTGCCGCAGTAAATTGTCCGTCTTCCGTATAATAAACTGGGATACGATGTCCCCACCATAATTGACGAGAAATACACCAATCCCTAATATTGTTCATCCAATGCTCATAAGTTTTGACCCAATGGTCGGGGTGAAATTTAATCTTTCCTTCCTTGACCGGAGCAAGCCCGAGTTCTGCCAAAGGTTTCATTTTAACAAACCATTGATCCGACAGATAAGGCTCGATTGCTTCACCGCCTCTCTGCGAAAAACCTACATTATGAGTATAATCTTCAATTTTTTCGATTAAATCATTTTCTTTTAATTTTTCCAATATCTTTTTGCGGGCAATAGATCTATCCAAACCGTTAAATTCTCCCGCAAATTCGTTCAAACTGCCATCAGGATTGATTGTATTTATTATTTCAAGATTATGTCTTTGTCCGACTTCAAAGTCATTGGGGTCATGTGCTGGAGTTATTTTAACACAACCTGTTCCAAATTCCGGGTCGGCATGCTCATCGGCAATTACTTCTACTTCACGTCCAACGTAAGGGACAATAACTTTTTTACCGATAAACTTTTTATATCTTTCATCTTTCGGATTTACCGCAACGGCAATATCACCGTAAATTGTTTCGGGTCTTACAGTCGCAACTTTCAGATAATTTGAATTGTCATCAACGAAATAATATCTCATTGTATAAAGCTTTTCTCTGACTTCTTTGAATTCTACCTCTTCATCGGAAAGTGCGGTTTGACCGAGAGGTGACCAATTAATAATTCTTTTACCTTTGTAAATCAAACCTTCGTCAAAAAGTCTGATAAATACTTCTTGAACTGCATTAGAAGCCGAATCGTCCATTGTAAATAACAATCTATTCCAATCACAAGAAATGCCGAGTTTTTTTAATTGCTTCAAAATAATTCCGCCGTATTTATCTTTCCACTCCCAAGCATACTCAAGGAATTTTTCTCTGCCTATGTCATATCTATTTAAACCCTGCTCTTTAAGCATAGCTTCCACTTTAGTATGAGTGGCAATTCCTGCGTGGTCATAACCCGGAAACCAACATACTG
Source organism: uncultured Hyphomicrobiales bacterium (assembly GCA_964628675.1). Classification (GTDB taxonomy): domain Bacteria; phylum Bacteroidota; class Ignavibacteria; order Kapaibacteriales; family UBA2268; genus CAZVPQ01. Next base: position 2,280 of record CAZVPQ010000369.1, read on the forward strand.
TGTAACCGAGCATTCTTTTCCAGCGAATAAATAAATCTTGCAATGTGTGATTTAATACATGACCGAAATGCAAGATACCCGTAACATTAGGAGGCGGCATCAATATGCTGTAAGTCTCATTTTCAGTTTCCGAAGGTGCCGAATAAATATCATTCTTTAACCAAGTGTCATACCATTTTTGTTCCGCTTTATGCGGTTCATAAGCTTTTGCAAATTCCTTTTTCATATTACCTTTTTATCATAAATATCTAAAAAATAGAATTACAAAATTATAAATTTTTGAACAATTAAATAAGATATTATTATTGTCAGACAACAATTCTTAACTCCCGTCAAAAAAGAGGGGTAGAGGGTGTGTAAAAACAAAGAGGGGTAAGGGGGCGCGGGGGATTGCTTGTAAATACTCGGGTAATTTTATATGCCCCTTATATTCGAGTATTAAACAAGAGGGCAAGCCCTCTTGCATCCGCAGAGATTTATTTTTTATTTATTTTTTATATTTAAACTATTTCAAATCAAGCAATATTATTACAGAAATGTTTTATTAAAAGGGAAGCAATGGGGCTTGCCCTATTGCCAATATATAATATTACTTGCCTTATTGCGAAAATAAAATATTAAAAACTATGATTTTCTCTCTATGCTCTTTCTCCCGTCAAAAAAGAGGGGTAGAGGGTGTGTAAAAACAAAGAGGGGTAAGGGGG
>CAZVPQ010000370.1:0-2982 GCA_964628675.1 uncultured Hyphomicrobiales bacterium
TAATACCATTTTACAAATGTTTTTAATCTCATAGCTGTATATCCCTTGTTTTTTGTTTTCTCCTTCTAAAAACTATTTCCATATATGCAAAATCAACTCTTTTATTTGATTATTTCTTTATCTGTAAACTCTATTTATATATCCATAGTCTTTAATAAGTCTTTTTACAAAATAGATTGCTAATATAAGATATTTTTAGCATTTTTAAAACCTTGTATATCAATTATTTATAACTAATATTTTCTAATTACCGTCATTAGAAATTTCTCCTAATGACATATCCGGAATAATCCTTTTCTTAAAAAAAGGTTTTAAGTTGTCCTATCTTACTTTAAATTAGTCATTTCTTGTGAATGCCATATCGGAACATCTCCAACAGGCTTGTTCTTTCAATGACTTCTCAGGATCAACGGGTTTGTCGCATACCCAAATGCAACCATCTTTGTCAACGATAAATTGCATTGGTCTTGCTCCCGGGTGCAAAATACCATTACCGAGAACTTGTTTTTCTTTCTTTTCTTCCATAACTTACTCCTTTATATAAAAATTAAACAAATTAATATTCTAATAATTTCTTGGTTTTGCACCTGTCGGTTCATCGCCAATAAGTTGAACAATTAAACTATTAAAATCCGCTTTTGAAGTTTCAATAAAAACGCCGGTTTTACCAACAACACAAACCGAATATTTGCCACCCCAAACAGCCCAACCACTTAATGGACTCCAATTACTATCTACGCGTTCTGCAATTTCATTAATTTGAGTATTGAAATACTTATTATTATTAGAACACATTTTTGAAGCCATTAATTTCATTTCATCACTAAGTTCACCGACACTTCTAATGAGTTTACCATTATCATCAAATTGTCCTGCGGCGAACACACCTTTAATTTTCATTAATCTATCAAGTCCAATCATAACTACTCCTTACAATTAAATACAACAATTTATAAATAGTATTTGAAATTATTGTGCCATACTTTTATTGTATTATATAACTATTCGTAATATTAAATACTTAGAACTATTGGAAAATGTTTGTTAATAATATTATTATCAAAGTATATTGCATATTCGCAACATATAGTTTGAAATGATATTGCAATAATGCAACTATTTTTTAGGAGGTTTGATACCTAATTTTTTAAATTTTCTGTATAAAGTAGATGGGTTAATATTCAGCTCTTCTGCGGCTTTTCTTCTGTTCCAATTATTTTTTTTCAATATTGAAATCAGAAATACCGCTTCGAGTTCATTCATATTGCTGGCTATTTCTATAATGGGAACAGCTTTCTTTTGATGGAATTGTTCGGGTAAATGTTCAAGTGTAATCATATTCCCTTGGCATAAGACAAATGCGTGTTCTATAAAATTCTCGAGTTCTCTAACATTACCCGGAAAATCATATTGCATTAATATATTTAAAGCATAGGGACTTATGCCAATTATTTTTTTATTATAAATTTGATTGAATTTATAGATAAAATGGTCTGTTAACAAAGGAATATCTTCTTTTCTTGTTCTTAAAGGTGGAACGATAATTTTAATTACATTCAATCTATAATAAAAATCTTTTCTGTATTTTTTCTTTTCGACCAGTTTCTCTAAATTCCTATTTGTAGCGGTGATAATCCTGACATTTGCTGTCTCGGTTATGGTTGAACCCAAAGGCTCATACTTCTTTTCTTGCAAAATTCTTAATAGTTTCACTTGCACCATTTGAGAAATATCTCCTATTTCATCAAGGAATATAGTTCCTCCTTCAGCTAAAGCAAACCTACCTTTTTTATCTTTTGTTGCACCGGTAAATGCACCTTTTTTATAACCGAACAGTTCGGATTCAAGCAATGTATCAGGCAGAGCCGAGCAATTAACGGTAATAAGGGGTTTGCTATTACGATTGCTCAAAGAGTGTATAGCTCGAGCAATTAATTCTTTACCTACTCCGCTTTCACCTACAATTAATATTGTGGAATCAGTTTGAGCAACGAGAGAAATCATATCAAATACTTTTTGCATAGAAGCACTTTTACCGATAATATCTTCAAAATTATACTTCTTTTCAAGTTCTTTTTTTAGTAATTGCACTTGACTTAAATCTCTGAAAGTTTCGACACCACCAATGATATTTCCATCTTTATTTCGAATTATAGAGGTGGAAATGCTTACAGGTTTACGTTTTTTACTCAGATGAAAACACATAGGTTTGTTTATTACTTGTTCTCCGGTTTCAATTGTTTCCTTTAATGGACATCCACTTTCACATTTTTCTGTATTCATTATTTCAAAACAATTATGCCCTAATGCTTCATCTTCATTTATTTCAAGTATTTCCAAAGCGGCTTTATTAATAAATTGAATTCGAAAATCAAGGTCAATAGTAAATACACCGTCGGATATACTATTAATTACAACTTGTAATTCATCTTTGCCAAGAGTCATTTTCCATTTTCTTTGTGTTGCAAAAATGCAATATATGAATAATTGTTAAAACAGTAAAATCATACTTTGCAAATAAACCATTCCAAGGGATTGCCAACAAAATAATTTAATTAAATCCTACAAATATTCCGCAACTACGTTGCTAATACGCAATTACAAAAGAAAATCGCCAGAAATTTACGAATAATGAGATTCTTCACTTCGTTCAGAATGACAAGATAAAAAAGCTCTTCGACTACGCTTAGGGTCATTATTACATTTGTAACTATCCTATTATAAACAACATAATAAATTTTTATTAAAAAAAGGGGACGGTATAGGGCACGATAAAATTGACCTATCAGGAATTAGAACCCAAACTTTTTTTTACTAAAATTTCATAATTAAAATTACGAAAATATTTTTAATATTTAAGTGTATTTTCCCCAATTTTATGATTTTCAGACAAATATTTTTGAATTTTCTAATTAAGATTTAATATTTTTTTTCTAAAACAATACCTATTCAGTCTTTTGAAAAAATAAATATTTATTTTAT
>CAZVPQ010000371.1:0-2975 GCA_964628675.1 uncultured Hyphomicrobiales bacterium
TTTAATCTTTTATTAAACCACTTGTAACATACTAAGATAAGAAACAGTATAAAATTAATTAAAAGATTATATAGTCTTAGACAATTCCTTTTGATATTTTTTAGGATTAATTCCGTAATGTTTCAAAAATTCTTTTGAGAAATGACTTGGACTGCTCCACCCTGCTTCGTAACTTATTTCAGTTATAGACAAATTACCTTCGGAAAGTAATTGCCTGGAATATTCGAGTCGTAATTTGCGAATATATTCAAAAATAGTTGTCCCATTTATTTTTTTAAACGCGAAATTAAGCTTTGAATGTGATATTCCTGCTTTTTCAGACAATTCAGTTAAGGACAACGGGGTTTTAAAATTATTATTTAATAACTCGGTGATTTCAATTATTTTCTTTTTATCATTATTGTTAATTGCAAATTTATTTTTTGTCGTGTTAGTGGCAATCATTTGCTGTATTTGCAAAGTCATCAATTCAAGTGCTTTGCTTTCAAGAAGCATTTTTTTTGTTGCTCCTTTGTATTCTGTTTCAAATATTTGCGAAAGTGCTATATGCATTGAAGGAGTAATCTCTCTATTCAGAATAAAAATATCTTGGCGACTGCCCAAAAGTATATTTTTTATATCATCAGGTAATTCTTCAAAGTTATCTTCAATAAAAGATTTTAAAAATTCGGGTGAAATATGCAAAGAAAGTATTTTTATTTTTTCATCAGGATATATGATAATGCTACCCTTAGTAGCAGGAAAGAAAAATACCGTATTCATTCCTTTGTTGAATTTTATTATCTGCCGATTATTAATTATTGACTCTGCTCTACCCGAAAGACAATAAGCGAATTGCAAAGGAGGGTTATCAACTTTGAAATTAACTTGAACTTTCTTTTTGGGCTGGTAGTCATTAATTACGAGTTTTAATCCTTGCCTTAAATCAATGATATCTGCGAATCCTTTTTTTAATCTTTCTGAAATTAGAAACAATGGAAATTTAATATTTAATTTTGAATTAAGAGTAATATCCAATTGCAAAGATTTCTCTTCATTTTTTTTGTTTTCTATATGTTTGGGCTTTTTTATCACATCAATTTTGCCAAAATAAATCCTATGGAAGTAAGCAGACCATAAATCACGAGAAGTTTCCCACTGTTAGCTAAAATTTCATTTAACTCTTTTCCGGTTTTTATAAAAATTTGTTTTATCAGCGAAATTGCAAAAATAATGCTTAATAATGGTAACAAATTATAAAGAGATTGTGTTAAATGACCAATTGCAAAAGGGAGAAGAAATGTAAATACTGTTAAAACAACAATCATCAATTGTGAATTCTTTTTGCCTAAACGCACTTGTAATGTCATTTTCCCAACTTTCTTATCAGTTTCGATATCTCTAAGATTATTAATTCCCAAAATATTCATTGACAGAAAACCGGGAGCGAAGCTACTAATAATAACAATCATGTTTATTGAATGTGTTTGGATATAGTATGTTCCGCAAACAGCAAGAACACCAAAGAATATAAAAACGAATAAATCTCCAAAACCTTTATATGCCAAAGGAAATGGTCCGGCAGTGTATAAATAAGCAAATAAAAGGGAAAAAATACCAATTGCCAAAATAATCCAGCCTGCTTCATAAACTAATATCAAACCTAATAAAAAAGTAATAATGATTAATGAAGTTGAAACATTTTTCATTGTTTTAATTGATATTTCGCCGGAAGCTACTAATCTTTTGGGACCTAATCTCTCATGATTATCAGCACCTTTTTTGTAATCGTAAATTTCATTTATAAAGTTAGTGATAATTTGAATTAATAATGCACAGATGAATGTAATTATCAAATATAAAGGCTTGATATTACCGTCGTAATAAGCAATTGATGCTCCTATTAAAACAGGTATAAGACTGGCAGGAAGTGTTTTGGGTCTTGAAGCAAGATACCATTTGTTGTTTGCTATACTCATTTTACTTTACCTATATATATATAAGCAATTCCAAAAGTCAAAGTATAATATTCGATTGATTCAAATCTCTGTGTTTTGTTCATGATTTCGACAAATTCATCTCTACAAGGAAATTTACTTGCTGTTTTATTTAGATAGTTATATGCTGATTTATTATTGACTAACAATTGCCCTATAAGAGGAATTATTTTTTCACTATAAAAATGATAGAAATGTGAGAAAAGTCCATCGGGTTGGCCGAATTCCAAAACAATAACTTCTCCACCTGATTTTACAACTCTTGCCATTTCGTCAATACCTTTTTGCGGTGAATCGACATTGCGAATACCAAAAGCAATACTAGAAATATCAAAGCTATTATCAGGAAAACTCAAATTCATAACATCTTCGATTTTAATTTCAATGTTCAAATTCTTTTCAGTGAATTTTTGCTTTGCGATTTCAAGCATATCTATGCTAAAATCCGTTGCTATAACAGTCCCATTATTGCCGACTCTATTTTGGAAATCAATAGATAAATCACCTGTACCGGCGGCACAATCAAGAATTCGAGATCCAAGTTTTGCCGCTGACAATCCAACAGTTTTTTTTCTCCAAAGTCTATGAATACCAAATGACAAAACATCATTAAGCAAATCATAACGATCAGAAATATTCCCAAACATATCTTTTACTTTTTCACTCATCCCTATCCTTTTACATTATCAAAACACAAAAATAATAAGAAAAAATTAAGGATAGTAAATAGAAATTGGATTTTGTAAAAGTCAGGATTTAATTAATACTTTTAAATTTCAATAAACTAAGTTACAAATAATATTTTTTGAATATATGCCATATAAAATGGCATCGTTAAAATATATAAGTGCCATTATTAAAATATATAAGTGTTATTTTCTAATATCGTATTTTATTGATATTATTAGTTTTATAGTTTTATAGTTTGATAAGATATTTTGGCATTGATGGCATTGATTTTTTAAGTTTTTTCATTTAGACATTTATCATTAAACATAT
>CAZVPQ010000372.1:0-2963 GCA_964628675.1 uncultured Hyphomicrobiales bacterium
TACTTTATTGTCAAATATAAATCGACAATGATATGCTCCATTGCTTAATCTATTTATATTTACTTTATTGTCAAATATAAATCGACAATGATATGCTCCATTGCTTAATCTATTTGTTTGAACTTTTATAATATTTTCTCGGGAATTAGTATTCTTGTAATCAATAATATTTGAGATTTGTTCGCCTATTGAATTATATAATTTTATATCTAATAAATGATTTTGCGGTGATTTGATTATAAAAAATGTGAAATCCCGTGCCGGATTCGGATAATTTATTATTGAGATTGTCTTGTTATTTAACTGGGTATTCGTATCAGTTGAAGTTGAATTTTTACTTCCGGGTGTGCCATATAATTTATAAGAACAAAGCCAATTCTCTGCTTGACTGTTGTCGGAATTCACATCTTTCAATTCGAGCGATTTGCCACTCCCATTAGCTTCATCACACCATGGAAAATCAGAACTGTAATTTACCGAATCTACTAAATTATCTTGATTATCATATAATCTGACTTCGTCGGGATTACCAAAACCAAAATCAAATTCCCCTATAACATTTTTAACATCAGGATAATAATCTTGGAAATCTTTTAAAGACCTGCATACAACAAGAAAACTATCGGTTTTGATAACCGTATTTTTTGGAAATGTAAAAATATGGTCATCTTTACTATCTTTTAAAATCCAATTGTCAATTTGAATATCGGTCTCGCCGGCATTTGCAAGTTCTATCCAATCTTTCGAGTCAAAATCCTTACTGCATTTATACATAATTTCATTAATCACAATATTCGTATCTATACCACCGCTTTTTGTAAAATTTGCTGTCAAATTAAATGCTTCACTTAATGTTGTTATCATAGAATCATTTTTAAAAGCAGGATTAGACCACGAGACAAATTGATAGCCTTTTTTAGGAATAGCTTTTATCACAATCGGAACATCTTGAAAATATACTCCCTGCCAAGGATAATTTTGCGGAATAATCTTATTTATTTTTATATATCCCGAGTTTTTAGGACTTACTGACAACAAAACATTTGATTTGCCGGACAAATTAAAGTAATTAATAAATGAATTAGGCAAAGAATCATTTCTTCGGGTAACAAATCCCTTCATTACTTTGATCTCATGTTCCCAATTCATAGCCGAACTATCATATTTTGCATTTTGTCTTGCGATTTCAGGTCTTATCAAATCTGCAAGACTATCTAATACAGGAAGCACATTCTCAGGACGGAATATTGTACTCATAAAATCGCCTGTTCTGTTCAGCAATCTATTTTTGAATTTTTCATTATCCTTGAATTTAAGAAATAATTTAGGGAATAAATATATTGTATCGGTCAATAAGCGAAACATATTGTATTCGGGATTGCTTGCAACTCCGAAAGTATAATCCATATCGCTAAGAACCCATCGCCATTTATTATCTAATGAAGGGGAATTCCAAAATTTATGATTTTTCCAGGGCCAATCAATATTCGCAATATAAATTTGATAGACTAAAAAATCAATTAAATTGTCCAAATCTATATTATCATTTAAATAATCATAAGCCGTTGGATTTTTCATATCCATTGACAAAATACTATCCACCATAGCAAAAAAACCAACAGAAGACCCGTTTTTTAAAAATCCCCAGTCATCTAACAAATTAACGGAATCCTCCGGTATATTATGTTTGAGATGGAAATATGAAGCATCAAGTCTTTCGCGTATGTTTTGTATTCCGTAAAACTCTCCATTGATAAACATTAGTGCAGGTTGATATGCTTTTGCATCAATATTAGGTATTTGTTGACTTAAAACGGAAGCAAAACCATCACGCAATAATGAACGATTCCATTCCGTACCACTATTTCTAAAAATTAATGTTTCATACTTTTTTAATCCGGCTAAACCGAAAAAAGGATAGTTAAAGCTTGTATTACCATATAGACTTCGAGCATAAACTCTTATGGATTTTTGTTTGAAGCCCGAAGAAGCTTGTCCGTTTAGTTTTGCACCCGCTTGTGATTCATAAACTAAGTTTTTATTTTTATCGAATAACTCAAAATTTACGGGAATTTCAATATTTTTATATCTGTTTTCTGCCCGGAAAATGCCATTATCTCCATAAAGATTGTCTATGTTAGTAATCAATGAAATGACTGGAATATTAGCAGAATCTTTAATAAAATATGTATTAGTATTAATCGAACTCGGCAAATAATTGTCTCTATATGCAATAGCTCTTATTACGCTTGTTTTTTCAATATGAATGGTTTCCTTATTATATTTTTCCGAACTTATTGTGGGAGTTGTACCATTTAAAGTATAATAAATATCAGCGTAAGGGTCTTCATCACTTATTGTAACAGATGTAGGATTGTCAAGCCAAGCGCTTTCAATAGAATATTTTGGTGTCGGGCAGATACCAATATAACCCTGATTATTATTTGTATTAAAACTTGGTTTGTCCATATATTGAAAATCAGACGAACCGTCCGGATAGCGACCATAAGACACATTTGTTAATTGTTGCTTATAATCAACTTTATCTAATTTATTCCCCGAATTATCCCATAAATATAGTTTTTCACCCGAACGTGAAAGTTTAAAATTAGTATGCAATTCATTTGATAAGTATATTTTACTATTAATGTTTGTATTGAATTCCATTTCCTTCAAACTATTAAGAGGGATTTTTGCACTATTCAAATACATACTTTTTACGGATAATTTTGCAAGCTGATTTTCATTGCCACTTTCTAAACCAATTCCGAGATAAAGAGTATTTTCTGTTGATGGGAAGTAAATTTTAACTTTTTTTATCCAAAAATAATTCTCTGTTTGGACATAACCGGTCAAAGTATCATTTTTGCGAACTAATCTAATAGAAGATGGAAAAGCAACTTCCACACCCCAGAAATATTCCATTTTTGATGCTTGACTTTCTATATCTCTATGCATAAATC
>CAZVPQ010000373.1:0-2961 GCA_964628675.1 uncultured Hyphomicrobiales bacterium
GCATCAGGAGCTGTATTAGCGATAGCTGGTTTTGCGGCATTAGGTGGAGGCAGTGCACATTCGAATGTAGCTCACAGCAATTAAAATCCAAAGTATAATTCTGCAACAAAGTCAAGGTTTTCGAACTTTGGCTTTGTTTTGTTTGATTTAAGGTAAAAGACTTTTTTTATTTCTTTTCACGTTCAAGATAAGAGATAGCTGTTTTTTTGAAATTATCTAAATCAGTAAATTGTTTGTCACAAGCGTTTGTTAATCTTGATACATCTTTTTTTGGAAGCTTCTCAAAATCTTCGTGTATAATAAGACTTCTAAAATCCAATTGTTCTTTTTGGTATTCAAGACAACTTATTGTGACTAATCTTGCTTTTAATTTATCTCTAACACCAAATAAATACATTGGTCTCCCATTAGGTCTAAGTTCATAATCAGCTTCTAAGTCATCTCTGTCAGAAATAGGTAAGATATTTTTTTTCGGATGATATTCCAGTAAGTCAGTCATTATAAATTCATCAAGCATTTCATAAAATAAACTTTCAATAACTTCTCTTTTGAAATATCTCATACTGCCGATTTTCATATAACTTTGACAAACATGAAGTATATCACTATAAAGATTTTCGGTTTTTGTTTCAAAATAAATATTCCCGTTTTCTTCGGACAAATGATTTTCCAATAATATTTTTTGTAGTATTTTCTCTTTATTATCAGTATCTATTTCATAAGAATAAGACAATCTCATCAATGTCATTCCAAAATCACATAATCTATATTTTTCTTTACCAATTCTTTCGATGAAAATATCAATCATATCTCCATCTTCATGATAAATAGGTAATATCAATTGATAAATATTAGGTCTTTTTTCTCTAATATTTATTTTGTTATTAAAACTTGTTTTAATATGTTCTAAAATTTCATCCATTTAATCAAATAATCCAAGTTCTCTTTTTGGAAAATATTTTTGTTTATCTTCTTTTTTTAAATTTATCAAATTTATAAAATATTCTATTGCTTGCTCTAATGAACCATATTCCTCTGTTATTTCAATATTACTTTCCGGTCTTGCACCGGAATTTATTGTTTCGGCAGTCGCTTTATGTATATGAAAACTCTGATGATGCTTTATCTCCCTGTTTTCTCCATGAGATCCATTACAACGCAAGAGACAAATCATTCCTTTTTCTTCTTTTGGTTTATAATTAATGCCTATCGAAAAATTTTCCATAAAAGTTTTGTTGACTCTAATGAAACAGCGAAATAAATATTTGCCGTTTGTTGATTTTAAAGTAAAATTCTTCTTTTTATGTCCCCTATCTTCTTGATAATCTTTTGTAGGCGGTTCAACTATTTCCTTTTCACAATCAAGCAACACTTTTATATATTCATCATCATATATCATATTGCAAATTTACAAGTTTTTAATAAATAAAATTGTAAAAAAAATACTCTATTTTTAATTAAGAAATTATTAGCTTTTATTTACTTCAAACAAACCAGCTTGCCGATAACAGTCTTAGTGCCTATTTTTAATACATAATAATATAACCCCGATTTAATTTTCTTGCTATCAAATTGTATGTTGTATATGCCAGAGGGTTTGTATTCATCAACTAATTTTGTAGGAATTTTTCAATATTCATAGCATTCCTTTGTATGTTGAAAAACTATTAATTACCTCTGAATTCTTTGTCTATAACTGTAATTCTTCCGGGATAGACCATCTTTCCGAATGGAGTTGATACGCTGGGCTTAATATCCAATTTAATTCGCGAAGTATTTCCTTTGATACCACCCATTGCAAGAGCTAATTTGATAATATCATCATAGCTTTTGTCTTTAAAAAATTTATATAGGTCTAAACTTATATTAAGCGGAATAATTGTTGTTTTGCCTGTACCGGGAATTTTTATCGGATTATTAATCAGACCCGATACGGTTAATTTATTGTCTATGTATAGTCGCCAATCAAGAGAAGTTAAAGTTGAAGTAGTATTTTGCGTTCCACCCTTGCCGTCATTAGGATTGCGAGCGGCAACATTCAAAATAAAAGAAACGGGGATTTTTTTGGAATGATATGCTTGATATAAAGAGATACCGTCTGTTACTGAAAAATTCGATAAAGATTTTTTATTAGTTAAGTCTATTCCGTTAAGTCTAAAATTATCAATGTTCTGTAATTTGAATTCAAGTTTTTTCATATTTGCAAAAGCATTCGCAAGATTTTTGAGATTGGCGCAAGACTGCAAAACAAGTAATGATATTATGGAAGTGATAATAAGCAAATTTCTTTTAGTAGCATTCATAATTCTAACCTAAATTAGTAAAAAAAATCTATCGTATTTAATGACACGATAGATTATATTTTATTTTTCATACTAATCTAAAATATTTATAAACCGGCTTCTTCTAAAACCTGCTCAGCTGTTTTCCCTCCGGCTTTATTAAGTTCATCACTTAAAGCTTTGTTCTGAAGGCTTAAAATATTTTGTTTAGATAAAAGCTCAACTTTTGCAATTAACAATCTTTCTTCGATTGGTTTACTTAAAAAATCATTAGCACCGGCTTCGATTGATTTGATTTGATTTGCAACATCATTCAAAGCAGTAACAATAACAACAGGAATATGCTTTGTATGATCTTGACTTTTCAATTTTTTTACTGTTTCATAACCGTCCAAACGAGGCATCATAACATCAAGAACAATTGCATCAGGCATCTGTTGCTCAACTTTTTCAAGGCAGTCTATACCGTCGTAAGCTTCTTTTGCCTCATAATTATTTGCTTCGAGATAGCGACGTAATAATTTGGTTGTAATTCGATTATCATCAACAACTAAAATAAATGGTTTTTTCATGAAATTAGTCCTCTATTATTTAATTAGTTTTATATATTTCAAATATTAAATGCATAATATAACACTTTAATAAATACTTCAATTAAATTCGAAATATTTTCTATAAT
>CAZVPQ010000374.1:0-2951 GCA_964628675.1 uncultured Hyphomicrobiales bacterium
AACATTTATTAGTGATGAAATATTATATTTGTTCCAAATAATTTATTATTCATTTGTAACTCTATATGATAAAGCCCATTACTAATATTATTTATATTAAATGAGAATTCTTTTCCGATAGGATTGTCAATATTTTTTCCCCACACTTTTTGCCCAAGTAAATTAAATATACTAACTTTTAGAAAATATACTTCTTTTTCTTTAATCTGAATGTTCAAATTTCCCTTACTCGGATTGGGGTAAATCAAAATAGAATTGTCATCACTTATATCCTTCACTGCACCTAAAGTCAATTTAATAGAATCAGAAATGTTTGTACATCCGTTAGAATTTGCTATTTCGCATTGATATTCACCAGCCCTATCCGGTTGCATAGTCTTATTCGTTGAATCAATTAATTTACTCTCGTTTAAATACCACTGATAAGCATTAGCCGTATTCATACAAGTCAATTGATTAATAGTTCTGTCATAGCTGATAAAAGGTTTATTCGGTATTGCCAAAACTCTAATACTAATAGTATCAGTGGATACTTGTTTTCCCGAAGAATCCTTGACAAGTACCCAATAATCTCCTGACGTTCTTACAGTATCAAACCTGCTTTGTATGCCATTTGACCAAATATAACGGATATAACCTTGACCACCGTCCAAAATACAATATTCACCTTCACAAAAAATTGTATCGCTCAGAGGAATTATTCGCGGTTTTAATTCTTTTCCGATATGAACTATAAATAAGTCGGAAGTATCACGACAACCCAATTCATTTTCAGTCATCAACAAAATACTCCCTGTATTATTATCAGTCCAATAAACATCAATTACATTTGTACTATCCCCCGATTTAATTAATCCACCCGATACTTGCCAATAATATTTAACAGTAGAATCGTATAGAGTTCCATAAGTAAGCAAAGAAAGAGCATATACATCTCTCGGACCGAATATATTAGCTTCAAAAAACGGGAGAATAAACACATTTACCGTGTCCCAATCCTCGAAACCTTTTTCATCAATTACGTGAACAGTATAAGAAGTACTTTGCTTAGGATTAGCAATTGGAAACTCTGAACCCGATGTATCCAAACTTGCCGCAGGCGACCAAGTAAAAGTCGTACTACCTTTTGCTCCCATCAAAGAACTACCGAGTTGAATAAAATCGCCTTTACATATAAATTTGTCTTCTCCCGCATAAAAATTCAAAAGATTAGGTTTGATTATTGCGAAAAAAGCGTTTGATGCACTATCGTTATTAAAAGTTGAACTGAAAGCGCTTGCTGTTGTAGGAAAATTACTTGATTTTGTTGTTCCGACAAAATACAAATAATCATTATTAAATATTTGCAAAGAATTTCCTACATCACTGTCATCACCACCGAAAAATGAAGAATAAATCAGATTATGCCCTGTGGAATCAAGAACTGAAATTAATACATCTGCACCAAAACTCGAATCATTATATCGCTTATCTACAGCATGTTTTGAAACTTCCAAATCAATTGAACTGGTTGAACCGATAACATAAGCGTTGCAGTTTTTATCAATTTTAATATCATAAGCCCTATCGGCACTCGACCCACCGAGATAAGTGGAATATATTATACTATTGGTCCTCGTATTAAATTTTGTAACAAAAATATCTCCGGCATTTCTATTTCCCTCTTTACTTCGATACAGTGTATCATAAGCATAAGCTGTTACAGGAAAATTCTTAGATTCTGTTGAACCTGTTATATACAAATTAGAATACTTATCGAAATCCATTGAATAAGCAATATCCTTGTTGTACCCACCGAGATAAGTTGAATACAAAATATAATAACCGTTTTTATCAAGTTTAGTTAGAAAAATATCACCTGTGGATTGAGTAATACTCGAATCGTTATATGTAGTATCAAAAGCATTTTGGCTTATAGGAAAATCTTGAGACCTTGTCAATCCGGATATATACATATTCCCTTCATTATCCATACCAAAAGCTTCGGCAAAATCATCATTAGCTCCACCAAGTAATGTCGAATAAATCAAACTGTCGCCTGAATTATTGAACTTACTTATAAAAACTTCATTCCCTCCATTGCTTGTGTCTTGAATAGCATATTGGGTTATAGGGAAATCCCCCCCATCCATTGTAAATCCGCAAATATATATATTATTCTTACTATCCAATTCAATTTCATGAGCATAATCATCATTAGCACCTCCAAAAAAAGTAGAAAATATCAATTTATTTCCTTGTGGATTCAACTTGATAACAAAGACATCATACGAACCATTAAATGAGCTGTCATAAGCATTAACAGTAAAGGGAAATGTTTGAGTAGGTCCGGTATAACCCGTAATATAAATATTTGACGAGTCATCAATAGCTATACTTTTGCCGAAATCATCAAGAAAACCACCTATATAAGTAGAAAAAATTAGATTTTTACCCGTTGAATCAAATTTGCTAACAAATATATCGGGATAATTCATAAAACTTTTTCTTAAACTTTGGCTGAAAGCACTATCTGTTGTTGGGAAATCAGTTGAATTAGTATAACCTACAATATAAATATTCCCCGATTTATCCAATACCATATCTTCGGCAGTATCCCAATTATCACCCCCGAGATAAGATGAATAGACCTCGGTCGATACTATAGATTGTATATTATCATACTTAGATTTTAATACTTTTGTTTTTGTGCTAAATATATTTTTTTGAGTATTAGAATTTTTTTTAATATTTTCATTTAAACTTTTAAAATTTTCATTTAAACTAAGTTTAATATCATTAGGATTAGCACCTTCTTTTAAAACAAAATCATATTTGAAAGTATTATTATCAAAATAAAGAATCAAATCAATTTTTGGATAAATATTCTTTGCAATAATTTTTTTATAATAATGAATGTTACTAATCCAATTATTACTTTTATTGCCAATAAAATAATTCACATAAGATTT
>CAZVPQ010000375.1:0-2947 GCA_964628675.1 uncultured Hyphomicrobiales bacterium
ATATGTTGAAACAAAAATTGGTACTGAAATCACTTTACCTGTAAAAAGAAGAAGAATTATTGTTAGTACAGGCATATTAACAAATATTGGGGCTAGCGGAAATCTTCCCTCGGGTGAAGTTTTTATTTCGCCTGTTGAAGATGAGAGTAACGGTACTATTGTTTTTGACGGATCAATCGCCGGTATTGGTTTACTTAAAAATAAAGTTACTGTAGAAATTAAAAAGGGATATATAAAAAATATTTCGGGTGGTAAAGAAGCAATTGAATTTGAAAAAATGTTAAAATCTGTAAACAATTATAAAGCATTAGCTGTTGCTGAATTTGGCATTGGTATTAATGATAAAGCTCAGATTTGCGGCAATATACTCGAAGACGAAAAGGTTCTCGGCACAATACATATAGCTTTTGGAAATAATCTTACTATGGGTGGAAAAATCAAAGTATCAAGTCACGTTGATGGTTTAGTAACCAAACCTGATGTTTATTTTGACAGGGAACAAGTAATGAAGAATGGAAAATTAATGCTGTAAAAACATTTTTAAATTATATTTGAAGCCATCTTATTTAGATGGCTTTTTTTTAGCACAGTAATTGCTATACTATCTTTTTTTAATAATAAAATTATTTGAATTTAGGAATATGTTGATGAATAGTAATATAAAGATGAATAAAATATTATTTATTTTATCTGTTATGCTTGTTAATTGTTTGTTGTTTTTTTCTTGTTCCGATAAAAAAGAAAATTTTGTTCTAGGTCTATTAGATACTTTAACTTTCCAGCAGACTGAAAATATGCTTAAATCCGAAGCTATTGCAAAATATGATACTTTCCCGAAAATTAATTATAATCATATTTTGATTGAAGATTGGAAAGATAGAAATGCTATTTTTAATGAATTTAGATATCGAGGTCATAATTGGGCTCAGAATAAAACTTTTAGAACATTAAACAGAGAGGAATGTCGCTATCTAAGAAGAGGCGAGAAATTAGTAATTGCAGATACTTTTATATCCGATCAAAGAGCATATTCAATTTTTCCTGCTTTTTATTGGGAAGCAAGGAAAATACCAAAAATAATTATGATTTCGAATGCTTTCCAATGCTATGCCGCTTATAAATATGGTAAATTAGTTCGCTTTGCCGCAACGAATACCGGCAAAGAAAGAACTCAAACTTATCCGGGGAGATATTCTCTGGTTTGGAAAGAAAGAGAACATCGTTCTTCAATTGACAGTAATTGGGTAATGCCCTATACATTTAACTTCCATGCAAATGCAGGTAGTGCCTTTCATAAGTTTTCAATGCCCGGAAGACCAGTTTCTCATTCTTGTTGCCGACAATTTTTAGAAGATGCCAAATGGCTTTTTTATTGGGGCGAAGGCTATAAAAGAGATATTAATAAAAAACCAATTCCTCTTTCAGGTACCCCTGTTATAATAATAGATGCCTTTGATTTTTCAAGGAAACGCGGTGGACCTTGGTTAGAACTAAATTCGAATAAAGATACTATATTGCCCTTGCCTAAAAACCCTATGGCAATTGAACCGGCTTTGATTCCTATTTGCCAGATACCTGAAGGCGCCCGATGGAATCTCCCGGGAGGAATGCAAAGGTATATTCATGCTGAGGATACTCTGAGAGCCAAAGGGATTATAAGACCAAATGTCAGACTAATCCAAACTTTTAATTATAATGAACATAGAAGAAAAAAAGCTCAATTAGAAAAAAGAAAGAAGAAACTGGAAGAAGAAAAACTAAAAGAAAAAGAAATACATAAAGATAGCACAGCAAATCAATAAAATAAGAATACTAAATGTTTTGCTTATTAATTAAATTAACAGCAATTAAACTTTAACATCAAAACCTTTGTCTTTTTCCAATTGCTCTTGAGCTGTTTGCTGAATTGCTTGCAAAGGTTGTGCTGAATTAAGAAGCTGCATAATTTGCTTTTGAGCAGACAATGCCGTAGTTTCTACTTTTTCAGTATTTACTTCTTTTTGGACTTCTTTTGAAATATTGTTTTGGATTTTCAACTCATCTTCTAAATTTTGCTTTCTTGGTTCAATGTTTTGAACTTTATCTATTTCCATCACAGACTCCAAATAATATAAATAATTCTATCTAAATATAAGTTATCGGATAAAAGTAAGAAATCTTTACAAATAAATAAAATATATTTGCAAAAAACAGGAAATAATCAGGAAAATATTGAGAAAATAGATTTTTATGATGAAATCGTATCAATCAATGACATTAAGTTAATCAGTTATGATGATTTTGTAATCAAGACCTGAATTTACCAAGAAATGAATAAATATTGAGTTCCCAAAAATAAATAAAGGCAAAACCCAAATTAGATTTTGCCTTTGAAAAAAAATATGATTACTTTACTGTGGGGCTATAGGAGAATAAACTCTTTGTTTTAATTCATTATCTATCATAAACAAACCTCCACCGAAATTTCCCAGCATTTTCATCCTGCTAACAATTTCATCAACATTGGCTTCTTCTTCAACCTGTTCGTTTACAAACCATTGAATTAAGTTATTTGTTGCGTGATCATTTTCTTTAATTGCTAAATCAGCTAATTTATTAATGTTTTCCGAAATAAATTGTTCATGCTTGAATGAAGCTTCAAAAGCGTCCAAAGGAGATTCCCATTCTAGCTTTGGGGCTTCTATTTTATCTATAACTACTTTGGCTCCTCTATCAATCATATAATCGTAAAATTTCATTGCGTGATCCATCTCTTCTTGAGCTTGAATTCTCATCCAATTAGCAAACCCGTTTAAATTAGTTGATGCATAATATGCAGACATTGCTAAATATAAATTTGAAGAATACATCTCTCTGTTTATTTGTGCGTTTAATGCATCTTGGATTACTTGTTTCATCATTTTAGTTTACTCCAGTCTAGTATAAAAAATAATTATAATATAATAAT
>CAZVPQ010000376.1:0-2944 GCA_964628675.1 uncultured Hyphomicrobiales bacterium
CAATGTCGGGCTTAGATATATTTAGGGGGCTTATATGATATGAAAATCCGTGCTAAATAAATATGCCACGCGAAAGGATTCGCGCGGTAGTGGGGGATAAAATATAATATTTGATAATCATAGAGTTAGTGATAAATAATGCCGGAATTTTAATTTAGTCGGTTAATAGTAATTTTTTTTATATTCACCATAGAGCACATCAAAATAAAATTTAGTCGATTTCTCTTTTTTTTTCTTACTTTTGAACCCTGCTATGGGCGGTATTAAAAGTCCGGTATTTACTTTAAAACAGGGTATTTTATGATATTGGTAACTGGAGGAACAGGGTTTGTTGGAGCACATTTATTGTATAAGCTTGCATCGGCGGGAGTACCTGTTGTAGCGATGAAACGGGAAAAATCATCCACCAAAAGAATTGAAAAAATTTTCGGCTACTACACAAAGAACCCCAAACGGCTTTTCTCGAAAATAACATGGGTCTATGCCGATTTGCAGAAACCCGATTCTTTGAAAAAGATTCTTAAAGACATTGACAAAATTTATCATTGTGCAGGACTTGTTTCGTACAAACCCGAAGACAGAGACCGTCTGTATCAGGTCAATCTTTACGGCACTAAAAATCTATTGAAAGCGGCCATGGAAGCCGGTGTGGAGAAATTTTTGTATTTAAGTTCCATTGCCGCTACTAATAAGAGTTATATGCATACAACTGTTACGGAGGAGATGATATGGCACCAGGAAGCCAAAAACTCTGACTATGCCCGATCCAAATTTCTCGCTGAATTGGCGGTTATGGATGCCATGGTTCACGGGTTAAAGGCCGTGGTTGTTAATCCGTCAAATATCCTTGGTCCCGGTAGCTGGTATGCCGGAACCTCTTTACTGTTTCAGGCTGTTTGGGATGGGTTGAAATTTTATCCCGAAGGAATCAACGGCTTTGTGGATGTTCGCGATGTAACTGAAACGATGAACCATTTGATGGACAGTTCCATCTCGGGAGAGCGATTCATTGTAAGTGCTGAAAATTTAGCCTATAAGGATGTGTTACAATGGATTGCAAAATCTTTGGGGGTAGAGCTACCCCGCTTTCGTTTCAATGCCTTAGAGAGTGAGTTGGTTTGGCTCGGAATAAAAGTCTATTCGCGCCTTTCGGGCAGAATGCTTCCATTGGACAAAGGGAGTTTGAAGATACTCAAATGTTATTATTATTATTCCAACGAAAAAATCAAAAATGCTACCGGAATCCGCTTTCTCTCCATTCAAGATTCCATCCAGTTTACTGCAAAACTATTTCTCAATGAGCGATAAAAGTGAAGGTTTGAAAGAATATAGGGTTAGAAGGTGGAAGTAAGTTAAGTGAACAGTGAAGAAAAGATAAAAGTATCACCGCTACCGTGCGAATCTTTTCGCGTGGTTAAATAAAAAAAATAATTACTTTTGTCAAATGAGTCGTAATTACAAATTCCATGAACAAGATAATCTATATTTTATTACATTTGACCACAAGTTACAACCTTGCGGGAGTGGGAAATAACATTAACTTAGAAAAATTCTACGAAGAATATAAAAAGTGGTAATGTCCCCTGCTGCTTTAAGTCTTCAGACTTAAAGCAATAAAAACTTGCACTAGCAATTGAATCTAAGAATTTATACTTTGTGTTGGTATAATCATTTATAAATTTATACTTTTGTATGTTTTATTATTAGTATTATATTATTTATAATCTAATTTTATTAAAATAAATATTATGAGCAAAAAGATATATACTGTAATTACTGGAACAGGAACATATATTCCTTCTGGTAAAATTAAAAATGATGATTTTCTTGGTAATGATTTCTATGATGCTACCGGAAAAAAACTTACAAAAGCAAACAAGGAAATAATTGAAAAATTTAAGGAAATTACTACAATTTCTGAACGACGACATGTCTTAGATGATTTATTGACTTCTGATATTGCTTATTATGCTGCATTAGATGCAATAAAATCGGCAAATATTGATAAAGAAGATTTAGATTATATAATTTTTGCCCATAACTTTGGAGATGTTACCACGGGCAATAAACAATTGGATATTGTTCCAAGTTTAGCGGCAAGAGTAAAATATCGTTTACAAATTGAAAATCCAAATACTGTAGTTTATGATTTAATATTTGGTTGTCCTGGTTGGGTACAATCTGTTATAACTGCTGATTATTTTATTAAATCAGGCGATGCAAAAAAGATATTAGTTATTGGAGCCGATATAATATCAAGAGTTTCTGACCCCCACGACATTGATAGTATGTTATATGCTGATGGTGCAGGTGCTGTTGTTCTTGAAGCAAAAGAAAGCGAAGAGCCAATAGGAATACTTGCTCATAAAACTCGTTCGGATACTTTGATTTATTCAAAAATGTTATTTATGGGTGAATCATATAATGCCAAAAATAAAGGTGACTTTTACCTTAAAATGAATGGTAGGAAATTATATCAATATGCTCTAGAAACTGTGCCTCAATTAATTAAAGAAACTATAGAAAAAAGCAATTTACATTTAAGTGATATTAATAAAGTTTTAATACATCAAGCTAATGGTAAAATGGATGATGCTATTTTAAAACGTTTATTTGAGTTATATGATATAAAAGAGATTCCGGAAAATATTATGCCAATGACAATTGCTCAACTTGGAAACTCATCAGTGGCAACTATTCCTACATTACTAAATTTGTTATTAAACAATAAAATAGAATCATACAAAATTAATAAAAATGATAATCTAGTTTTTACTTCGGTTGGAGCAGGAATGAATATTAATACTTTTATTTATAAGGTTTAAACTTTAATACCTATAATTAATATATCATCTATTTGTTCTAATTCCCCTTTCCATGAGTTAAGATTATCGTCGAGGAATTCTTTTTGTTTGTTAGCAGTTAATTTATGTATTGTTAATAA
>CAZVPQ010000377.1:0-2943 GCA_964628675.1 uncultured Hyphomicrobiales bacterium
AAGTATTAGACCCAATGGTGCTAAAAGAGTACCGATAATAAAACCTTTTGTTTTGACTTTTATTATATATTCGTGTTGTATTATAGTCCAAATTTTAGAAGTATTAGCCATTAGGATTTTCCTCCTCTCTTGAGACAACATCAATAAATATTTCATTTAAACTCGGTTCGTCTAATTCAAATCGAATTATCTCAGCATTGTTTTTAATAGCTAATTCAAGAATATCATTAGCCGTATAATTTGAATTAACTATTCTGAATTCAGCTCTGTTCTTTGTTCGATTAGCAAATTGAACATCTGTTAAATTATTTAAGAAAGAATCGTCCCCTTCAAATTCAATAATAATATTGTCTTTTCCAAATTGCTTTTTGACATCTCGGACTTTACCATTTAATACAATTTCGCCTTTGTCAATTAATACTATATCATCACACATTTGTTCGACTTGTTCCATTACGTGAGTAGAAAGCAATATTGTTTTTCCTTCGTTTTTCAAATCAAGAATTATCTTTTTCAGTGTCTCAACATTTATCGGGTCAAATCCGGAGAACGGTTCATCTAATATCAATATATCGGGATTATGAAGAATTGTACTAATAAATTGAACTTTTTGTTGCATACCTTTTGATAATTCTTGTATTTTTTTATTAGCCCAATCCAAAATATCTAAATCTTTAAGCCATTTGGTAGCGGCATTATGAGCATCAGACCTACTCATTCCTTTGAGTTGTCCGAAATAAATGAGTTGCTCAATGACTTTGATTTTTTTATAAAGTCCTCTTTCTTCAGGTAAGTATCCTATTTTGTTTTGATGTTTAGGTGATACCGTTTCGCCAAAGAGTTCAATTTTACCTTCATCGGGAATCAAGATATTTGTAATCATTCTAATGGTAGTTGTTTTGCCTGCACCATTAGGACCTAAAATGCCGAAAATCCGTCCCGGCTCAACTTCAAAAGAGATATTGTTTACAGCTTTGTAATCTCCGAAAGTTTTAATGACATTTTGCAATTTTAATACACTCATAAATATATTCTGGGATTAATGAAACATATTCTTTTTACGTATATAATTGTAAAAAGTTACTAAAATTATTCGGATAAATTTAAAAATTAATTTTCTAATTTTCCTTCTTCTGCCTCTTCGTACAATGTAGTATTACTTGCATCTAAGTATTTCAGGTTTTTAAAAACATCTTCATCGGTAGAACCATTAAAAATTGTAGCAATCTCTTGAGCTTTAGATTCAAAAAATAACTGTATTAAATTGCTAGAACCAACGAGTACATTTTTCTTAAATAGCGCAAGATTATAAATAAAATCTTTGATATTATCTTTTGCCTTTGCTTTGTCAAAAGCCATTAAGTCCAAACCATCTACATAATAAGAGAATACTAATCTTCTGAATTCATCGTATCTCATATTAGTAAGTTCGGAAACTAAATTAAACTTTGTAAAATCTCCGGGGCTATCATTAGTGGAAAATCCTTCAGCCAACTGATTTGCTCCCATTTCGACTATTTTGCGGGCGGCGGCAAATGCAGGGCTACCATCTAACTCGCCATATGTATCCAAATCAAATCCGATAACTAAGAGCATATAATAATCAATCATACTTGTAAAAGCATCAAATCTTAACGGATTAAAAGTTAAATTTGCGCCCAATCCATATTCGAAAGACCATTTATCGTCATAGAATTTTACATTAACTGATTTTCTATCTCCGGGACCATCTAATGACCTTGAGGATACTAAAAAAAACTTAGCGGAATATCTGTTGTTTGCTCCACCTGATAAATAGATTGTTATATTTACATTAATTGGGTCGCCTTCCCAATCTGTATCAAGAAACTTAGTATTATTAATATAATTTTCTAAATCTCTTTTCATTGTTGATACATGACTTCGTGTTTCAAATTCAAGTTGTTCAACATTAACATTGATTTCAGCTTTGACTTCTTGAGCCGCAAGTTTACTTAAACACATTGTTGCTAATGCAATAATGATTATTGTAGCAAATCTTAACATTTTTTTATTCCTTATATTATTACTTAATAATCACAAATGGTACAACTCTATTTGTTGATTTACTTTCAATTCTCAAATAATAATTTCCTGAGTTCAATCCATTCAAATTGATTTGTAAATTCTTCAAATTGATATTATTTATATCTTTTACTTTCTTGCCCATAATGTCTAAAATACTAATCTTGGTATTAGTACTAATTAAACCATCGGGAAGTACAGTATTAATCATATTTTGTGCAGGATTTGGGAAAATCATTAAACCGTTTGTTAAAGTTTCATTGACATCAGTAACCGCACCTGTTAAAGCGTCAATCACTATAACCAAACTATCGGTTTTAGCATTCATTGAAACAAACCAGTATGGATTATGCGGTGTTAATTCAGGTGCATCTGCAAAACCTAAAGCAACCATCTTCGGAATAGCATCGGGATAAGTAGCCATAAAGTTAATGTATTCGGGAGATGCTTTTAAATAATCGACCATAGCATCGCTATTTATCCAAGACAAACCGTCTAAAAAATCATTAGTCATATAAGTTTCTAAGATTGAAATATCAATATTGTAATCGGCAGGGTCAATAGATAAAGGTCCAGCCATTGTCATGCCCGTTACCATTGCAACCATTGAGTCAGGTGCATTTGAAGAATTAAAAAGAAAAACCCAAGCAGAGGCTTTACCCTTATCAGTTCCATCGTCAATGTTAAAGACAATGTCAACTGTTTGACCACCGATTTCTAATCCTGGGAGAGTCCCGTTAATTGTTGCAATGGATAACAATTGAGGATTGGTTATTTTAGCAGCTGCTTCTGTTCTTGCTGTGCTTATCAGCTCGCCTGCCAAAGTAGGCGTAAATTGTGCTTGACTAATATAAGCAAATGCGAAAAAAGCAATCAAAATTGGAATAAATCTTTTCATAA
>CAZVPQ010000378.1:0-2918 GCA_964628675.1 uncultured Hyphomicrobiales bacterium
GTTCCACTCAGAATGACTGAAAAAATGTTTGTACATTGCGATTGAATCATCCTAAGCGTAGTCGAAGGGCAAATATATAATTGTTAAGCGATAAAAAACATTTATCTCGTAGAGATTAAATATTTAAACTATATGATATTATCGCTCAATTTTTTTCTTAATCAACAAATTTGTCTTATTAAAAATTTCCAATTCTTTATGTTATTATACAAAGAGATATAAATTTATATAAGATTTCAAAAAACCAAGAAGTTATTTGATTTATCAGCAAAATAAGTAATATTGTAGAAAGAAGCTTATGAATATAAATATTTTACTACCCATATTACAAATTACAGACGAAAATAGTCTTAAAAATAATTATTATGGAAACTTATTATTACTATTTCACTAAATATTTTATAATTTTGTAATTCTTAAATTAACAAAAGAGGAATGCAATGGAAGATATAAAAATAAAATCAATTGAAAGGGTCGGAGATGATTCTTTAAAGTTTGCTTGGCATGACGGTTTTGAAGCTGTACTATCATTGAGAACTTTTAGAGATAATTGCCCTTGTGCCGAATGCCAAGCAGCAGAAGAAAAAAAATCGCCCTTAGCCAAATTTGTTTTGAATAGCTTGGAAGATTATAAATATGTTCTTGAAAAATTAGAACCAATGGGCAATTATGCAGTTAAACCGATTTGGAAAGACGGTCATGACGCAGGAATATATAGATATGAATATATTCGCGAACTTTGTGAACAACAAAAGAAATAATTATTAATAAATATTAAATATTGCGAGTTTTATTATGGAATTTACAGAATTTCAAAAAGACATTTTATTAGGAATTCCCGACATATTGCCAGAAGCTAAGCTTTATGACAGTTCGGTTAGTCACGCTCCTATTCGAAAAGATATTTTAACTAAGGACGAAAAGATATTAGCTTTGAAAAATGCTCTGAGATATTTTGATCATAAACATCATCATATTCTTGCACCGGAATTTGCACAAGAGTTGAAGGATTACGGTAGGATTTATATGTATAGATTTCGTCCTGATTACGAAATGCGAGCAAGGAATATCTACGAATATCCGCATAAATCAATCCAAGCCGCCGCTATTATGCTAATGATTACAAATAATTTGAATCCGGTAGTTGCACAACATCCCCACGAGTTAATTACATATGGAGGTAATGGCTCCGTATTTCAGAATTGGGCACAATATAGACTTACGATGAAATATCTTGCCGAAATGACTGATGAACAAACTTTAGTTATGTATTCAGGACATCCGTTAGGGTTGTTCCCATCTCACAAAGATGCTCCGCGAGTTGTTGTAACAAATGGAATGGTTGTTCCGAATTATTCTAAACCGGACGATTGGGAAAGATTTAATGCTCTTGGTGTTTCTCAATACGGACAAATGACAGCCGGATCCTATATGTATATTGGTCCACAAGGCATTGTCCACGGCACAACTATTACTTTATTAAACGCAGGAAGACTTCATAGTGGTGGAGATTTAGCAGGGAAGTTATTTGTTTCTTCCGGTTTAGGCGGAATGTCAGGCGCCCAAGCGAAAGCATCGGTTATTTCGGGAGCTATCGGTGTCATTGCGGAAATAAATAAAAATGCTTTACTAAAAAGATATCAACAAGGTTGGCTTGATGAATATTATGAAGATTTAGATAAATTAATTATTAGAATTAAAATTGCTCGAAAAAACAAAGAAGCTATTTCATTAGGTTATTTAGGCAATATTGTTGATTTGTGGGAAAAATTTGCTGATGAAAATATCAAAGTTGAAATGGGTTCTGATCAAACATCGTTGCATAATCCTTGGTCAGGTGGCTATTATCCCGTTGGTTTAAATTTCGATGAATCCAATCAAATGATGGTAGATAATCCGGAATTATTTAAAGAAAAAGTAATAAATTCATTGAGACGTCAAGTAAAAGCTATTAATAAACTTACTTCTCAAGGTATGTTTTTCTGGGATTATGGCAATGCGTTTCTTCTTGAAGCAAGCCGTGCTGGTGCAGAAATTATGGATAGTCAGAACAAGAAATTCAGGTATCCATCTTATGTTGAAAATATTATGGGACCACTTTGTTTTGATTATGGATTCGGACCATTTAGATGGGTTTGTACATCTGGTGATCCTAATGATTTGGTAAAAACCGATAAGATTGCTTCATCTGTATTAAGAAAAATAAGAGACAATGCACCCGAAAGAATAAAACAGCAATTATCAGATAATATTAAATGGATAGAAGAGGCAGGCAAAAATAAATTAGTCGTTGGTTCACAAGCTAGAATTCTATATGCTGACGCAGAAGGTAGAATAAAAATCGCCGAAGAATTTAATAAAGCAATTGAAAGCGGAGAAATTTCCGCCCCAATAGTTTTAGGAAGAGACCATCACGATACATCAGGTACCGATTCCCCATATCGGGAAACCGCTAATATTTATGACGGGTCACGGTTTACCGCTGATATGGCAATACAAAATGTCATAGGAGATGCTTTCAGAGGTGCCACTTGGGTTTCAATTCATAATGGCGGAGGAGTTGGTTGGGGAGAAGTAATAAATGGTGGATTTGGTATTCTTTTAGACGGTAGTAAAGATGCCGATAGGCGGCTTAAATCAATGATTTATTGGGATGTTAATAATGGTATAGTACGTAGGTCTTGGGCAAGAAATGATGAAGCTATGTTCGCTGCCAAAAGAGCAATGGAGAATGAGCCAAACTTAAAGATAACATTGCCTAATTTATGTGATGATAAGTATTTAGATAATGTATTGGATTCTTTATTCCAATTATGACATTTTTTCAGGTTTTTTCTTTTGGCACAATAATTTCTATACTAACAATTGAGTCGGGAATTGTTCTTTAGTATAAACTAAAATATTAACTTAAAAAAATA
>CAZVPQ010000379.1:0-2917 GCA_964628675.1 uncultured Hyphomicrobiales bacterium
TTCATAATAAACTTTGATTTTTGATTAACTTGCTTTTTTCAGGGACGACTAAATATATTAAATTTACTATTTTTCAAAACTTTTTTTAGCAATCTAAATTTAAAATATTTAAGTTTGTATAAATATTTAAGTTTGTAGTATGTTGATTTATTCTAAAAAGCGATATGATAAAAACTGATATACTTGTTATTGGAACTGGTTTGGCAGGCTCTATTTCGGCTCTTGCGGCAGCGGATTTAGGTAAAAAAGTAATAATGCTGACGAAAACAGCAGATATTTTAAGCGGGAATACGCCACAAGCACAAGGCGGAATAATCTATAAGGGGCATAATGACTCACCTGAAAAATTAAAATATGATATTATGCAAGCCGGAGACGGAATAAGTTGGGAACCTGCTGTTGACCAACTTTGTGAGTTAGGTCCCGATTTAGTTAAAAATATTTTGATTGATAAGTATCTAGTGGATTTTGATAAAGATGTCGATAATTCTCTCGATTTGACTGCCGAAGGGGCTCACTCCGAACCCAGAATAATCCATTCTAAAGACCAAACGGGCGAGACTATTCAAAATCAAGTGATAAAAAAACTGAAACAACATCCAAATATTGAAATTATAACTGACAATACTGTTGTTGATTTATTGACTTTGTCGCATCATTCAAGAAATCTATTGGATATTTATGAAAAACCTGCCTGCTTTGGTGCTTTGGTTTTGGATAATACTAAATGTAAAGTTGAACCATTTTATGCTTCTGAAACAATATTGGCAACCGGTGGATTAGGGCAGATTTACAGTCATACAACAAATCCTACGGAAGCGACAGGAGACGGTATCGCTTTGGCTTGGCGTGCCGGTGCAAGATGTTTCAACCTGCAATATATTCAGTTCCACCCGACAACTCTTTACCACGCAAGAGGTAGATTCTTGATTTCGGAATCAATGAGAGGCGAAGGAGCAAAATTGATTGATAAAAACGGCAATGAGTTTATGAAGAAATATCACAAGTTGGGTTCTTTGGCTCCGCGTGATATTGTTTCCAGAGGAATTCACCAAACAATGCTTGAAACTGATCATCCTTGCGTTTACTTGGATATATCTTTCAAAAATACTAATTGGATAAAAGAACGCTTCCCTACTATTTATAATCATTGCGAAAATGCAGGTATTGATATTGGTCAAGAGCCTATACCCGTAGTACCTGCGGCACATTATTCTTGTGGAGGGATTGGTGTCAATCTTAACGGCAGGACTTCTTTGCAACGATTATATTCCGTCGGCGAAGTTTCCTGCACCGGTGTTCACGGAGCTAATCGATTAGCTTCAACATCACTTTTAGAAGCTGTCGTTTGGGGATATAATGCAGGAATAGACGCGGCTAAACATTCTGAAAACGACAATTATTTCCCTGATATTTACTCTTGGGTTGATGAGCTTGATTATGTTGACCCTGCTCTGATTGCTCAGGATTGGACTACTATAAAAAATACAATGTGGAATTACGTTGGTTTGGTCCGTACCCGTCAGAGATTGCTCAGAGCTTCGACTACATTAAGACATTTGCAAACTGAAATTGAGCAATTTTATCAAAAAGCAAAGATGACTAAGGATTTAATTCAATTAAGAAATGGTGTGCAAACTGCTATTGCCGTTACATTTGCTACAATGGAGGCAAGAGAAAGCGTGGGGGCACATTTTATGGCTGATAAGGAGAATTAAGGACTTATGGAATGGCTTTGGGATATTTGGGATTTTACGATTAATTATCTTGTTTGGGCTTTGATATTCATAAGTACAGTTTACAAATCTTATGTTTATTATCTTATCAAAAAACATATTGCTTTGCCTTTTAATTCTGTCCCTGAAATTCCCAAATTATCAAGAGGGGTTAAAGCAATAATTACAACTTTGCTTATGTTCGTATTTTTGATAATAATCAAGTCGGTTTTTAGTGGAAAATCAGTATTGACTATAATTCCTTTTTTTATACTTGCAGGAGAAATTTATATTAGAGCAAAATTAATTGGTCGCTATTTTTCATCATTCGAATCAATATTTTATTATAACGATACGAATGTTTTAATTTATCCGATTTTTGTTAATTTCTCTAAAAGATTTGCATTGTTGCAATGGAACGAAATTCAATGCGTTGAATATTTTGAAAAATCAAAAACGACTTTCCGATTAGAACTTACACTGAAATCTAATAGGAAAATCAAGAGGATTATTATTTTTAAAAGTATTTTGTTTTTATATTTGGATTTATTCAAGAAGCATGATATTGAAATAATCAATGAAAAAGAAACACAATTAAATATTAAATAAATTATGGATTTGATTATTAAAATATGGGAAATATAATGGATAGTTTTTTATCTTTTATAAGGGACATTTCAGATAGGACTTTGTTTATTTGGATATTAATCGCTATAATTTATGATTTTTATTGGTATGCGAGAATAAGAAAAATATTAGGCAAAAATTTTAAAAAGACACCGACTGTTAAGAACAAAAAGATAATTAGTAGAATTTTTGATGTTATAATTATTGCATTTATAATTATTGGCTTATTAGTATTTATTCAGTTCTCAAATCCATACCTGTTTATTAATTCCGTATTAATTTATCTTTGGAAAATTTATTTCTCTCAATTTATCGGAAACTTAATTAATTATAATGATAAAGGACTTACGTATAAAAATTTAAATGGTTTCAACCTTGTTGAACCTGTCAAATGGCAGGATGTAAAAAATATTTACTGGGATAATGATTTAGGGCAAAAAAATTTTGGTTTCAATCTTAATTTAAAAAATGTAGAAAAACCAATTAAGCTTTGGACATTAAGGAAAAACAGAGAAAAAATCAACGAAGTATTTAATAAATATAATGTTCCCATAAAAAACACCAACTAATTATTT
>CAZVPQ010000380.1:0-2917 GCA_964628675.1 uncultured Hyphomicrobiales bacterium
CTTTTGTTGTGGCAGAGTAGAAGGTCATCTTATTTTAAACATTTCTATCTTTTTCGTTATTTAGTTATATAATAATTCAATTCATTATTTAATAATACAATTCATTATTTAATAATACAAAAAATATAGGTTTCAAAAATAATGAATTAATATCAATCATCAATATAAGGATTAAAGTTTTATTGCCAACAAAGAATCGTTTTAGATAGGGATAAAATTATAACAATATATTTTTAGGAAGTTTCAACGTAAAAGATTATTATTTCTAACATAAAAACAGGTAGCAAATAGATTACTACCTGTTTTATATCAAATAAAATTAATCTTATTTTTTCTTACTAAAATATACTTTTTTAATTAGATCAAATAACACTATTCCACCACCTATGACCATCAACCCGTCAGGCAGAATTCTGAACCACATCCACCCTTTCATAGGTTCAACGGCATCTCTTAAGCGAGCATAGTAATAGCCCATATTTTGAGAAATTTCAGCTTGATGGAAACCGATAATAACCGTAGGAATTGCAAAAAGCAGTACTCCAATAGTTATTAACCAAAAACCTGTTTTGGATAATCCTGTTTTCCATACCAAATTATTAGCCAAAGCATTTGCTCTTGCCGTCATATAAATAAAAGCGATGGAAATATATCCAAAAGCACCAAGTAATGCAATATGTCCGTGAGGCATAATCAAATATGTGCCGTGTGCGTAATAATCAATCGTTGGTGTATTGATAATCATACCAAAGAAACCGGCACCGATCCAGTTTAGAAAAGCCGAACCGACAAGCCAAGTAAATACTATCGGAAAATCAAAGCCCTTGTCGGATTTTTTAATTTCTTTTTGCTGTTTCCAAGCTTCTATCATAAGAAGTGCTAACGGTAGCGGTTCAAGAGCTGAGAAAATTCCACCGATTGCTATCCAATATTGGTCTAAACCTTGCCACCAATAATGATGCCCTACTCCCAAAGTACCACTCATCATAATCAAAAACAATTCAAAAAACATAGTTCGCACTGCTGTCTTTTGAGTGATTAAACCGAGACTAACAGTAAAGAATGAAATAACACCGACTGCAAACAACTCAAATGTCAATTCAACCCATAAATGGATTACCCACCAACGATAATAATCATCTACCGTAAAGTTAGGCATAATTTTATGAATTGGCATCATTCCCGCTATATATAATGTTGCAATAGCAAAAGCAGACCAAATAATTGTACTAACTAAAGGATTATTAGTAGCGGCTTTTTTGATAAGAGTTATTATCAGCAAAAACCAGAAAACAAGTCCGACAACCAAACCAATATCCCATACACGTCCGAGATTAATTAATTCCCTACCTTCATTACCGAACCAGAACCATAAATCTCGCATTTGACCGTTTGCTCCCATATATAAGCCAATCATAGAACCTACGGCAATTGTTAAAAGAGCCAACCATAAAATATCAATTAACCAAGGGAATTTATGATCTTTACCTGCAACCCAAGGCGCTATTAACAATCCTCCGACTAACCAACCGACAGCAACCCATAAAATTGCTAATTGAGTATGCATTGAACGAAGAATATTAAAAGGCAAAATTGATTGAGATAAAATAAAATCGGAATTAGGTTCAGTATAAATATGTGCTAAATAGCCACCGATAATTAATTGCACAAAAAATAATAATGCTACAATAGGAACATATTTTAATAGTTTCTTTTGTGATTTAAAAAGATGAGTAATTTGTATAGGCTCTGAAAGTTCATCGTTTTTCTGCTTTTTAAATAGATATTCATAACTCAAGAAAATCACAATTATAGTCAATGTCCATAAAAGCAAAAACTCCCATAGAGTATAATAATTATTGTCCCAAGTGCTATCTTGATCCACGAGAGGTTCGGGGGGCCAATTATTCGACCAAGTTCTTTCGGTACCTGGACGATATGAAGAAGCAACCAATTGTGACCAATCAACAAAAGTTGCAATTTTTTTTGCTTCTTCGGGTCTAATTACGCCACCGGGGAATGCTCTTTCTTTATCACCATTTACTAATAAATTGGTTATATATTCTACATTTTTCTTGTAAGCATCTGCCGACGCATCAGTATAAACAACTTTTTTATCATTTAGTTCTGTTTGTTTATGAAAATCTTGTTTAACTCTTTCTTTGGCAGCGCCTCGTTCTACATCTGTTAATTCTTTGTCTGATTTGCCATATAATTGATGAGCATAAAAGTTATACAGATATTCAGCTCTCTTGTGAAAAAAATCCGTTGAAAAATCAGGTCCGATATAGGCACCCATACCTAATAATGTTCCCCAATCCATCAAATCAAATTCTTGGAAAAAACCTTTTCCTTTTACTACATCATCATAAGTGTAAAGCACTTCACCAGATGTAGAAACGACTTGTTGAGGAATAGGCGGGACTTCTTTTTGCAATGTTGCGGTATAATAAATAAGAATTGATACCATAAATATTGCAATAATCCAAAAACCAGCATATAAGCCTTTGCGACTCATAAACTTATCAAGTAGTGTTTGTTTCATAATTGCTCTCCGATATTTTATAAAATAGTTGATTTATTTAAAACACGTTTCATCATAATTTTTTACATTTTTATATTTTGCAATTCCCAAATTCTTTTAATTTAAACAAAGTCATATTTTTAAATTCATTGATTGACAGATCTCTGATTTTAGACCATTCCTTGTGCATCAAACAAGGATTATTCTCATCACATTTATTAAAACCGAGGATGCATCTTGTAAAAACTTCATAACCTTCGATAGCGCCGATAATTTGATAAACCGAAATTTCATTTAAATCTTTGATGATTTTATATCCGCCGTATTTACCACGAATAGATGAAATAAAGCCAAACCCTGCGAGTTTCTTTAAAAGATTTGTTAAATATTTAT
>CAZVPQ010000381.1:0-2914 GCA_964628675.1 uncultured Hyphomicrobiales bacterium
TCAGAAAAGATGTTCCAAAATTGTTCTGGATTAATTGATGGTTCCATATCAAACTCCTTATTGTAAAAAAACTGAATTTTAATTTCATTTTCTTATATTCTCATTATTATCAAAACCAAAAAACTGCGGAAGATTTTTCCCAAAATAGTATTTTATTTCATCTTTACCAAATGAAACAAACAAAATATGTTTTCGGATTGATAACTTTAAATGATTTTTAAGCTCTTGATTGAAATATACTTTGCCTTCTTCACCAATTATAACTAAAAGGTCATTATTATCAATTCTTGATTTCCCTCTTAGAATACACTTCCCATTTTTTCTCGGTATTAAATCGGGAATCACTGCATTCTCTTTGATTTTGTTTTTACCTGAAAGTCTTGCTAATACTTTAACTATTACATTAATATTCATTGTATCAGTCATATAGCCCATTTCAAAATATTTCTTTTCATATATTAGTTCCGTATTATCACCGAACGATGTAGGTATTAGATACCATTTAATTCCACTATTTTGCTGAACCCTCAAAACTAAATCAACAATCTTTTTAATTATTTCAATTTCTTCAGCTAATCCTATTTGTACATAAAACAATACATTTTTATATGCTCTTGATGATTCCTCATATATGTCATCACCAAAAACATTACTCCGACCTCTTTCCCATCCATCTGAAATAGTTTGAACAGGAGCATTATTGCTTATTTTTTTATATAATAACTGTGGAAGTTTTATTGTTATATCTGTTTTCATTTCTCATTCCATAAAATTATTTTTTCTTACTAATTGCTAAATTCCATCAACTGCTCTTCAACCATATTCTTAAAAGTATAGTATTCATCTTTGGTTTTAAATCCTTCCGTTCGCACCCAATCTTCTGTTGAATATTTAATGATATATTCTTCTATAGTTTTTTTATCCATCTTTGAATGCGACGTAAGATATTTACTCATTTCCAAAAGAAGATGTTTGTTTTGCTCCAATGTTTCTTTACTTTCAATTTCACATTGATTAATTAAATTTTTAACTTCTTCTTGTTGAGCGTCTTCATGGTAGAGTATATCGGGTTTTTGAAGATTTTTAATGCCGACAAGATATTGATTAGTACCCATTCCGAACTCTCTAATAGCTTTTGCCGCCAGTTTAGTTGCCTCTCTTAAATCTTGACTTACTCCTGCCGAAGTATTATCTTTGCCAAAAATCAATTCCTCTGCAATGTAACCACCAAGAGCTATCATAATTCTATGCCTAATCATATTTTTCGTCATTATATCATCAGGCAAATTAAATTGGCATTGTCCATTAATACTACTATCTGTTGAAACAGAGAAAATTGAATCGGGAAGCAGATGAGTTTTCAAAGCAATCATAATAGCATGTCCGGCTTCGTGAACCGCTACGAATGCTTGTTCATCGTTGTCCTTGGCTACACGGGAATTTTCAACTTTCAAATCAAGTTGATAAGTTAATACTTTTATTTGTTTCTTTTTACTATTGTACAAAGTTATTATGAATTTCTTATCTTCATACTTCCATATCAACTCGTCAACTTCAATATTAAGTTTTATAATATCGTTCATTGTTTTTGTAAAATGTGTGTCAATCAATAAATTGATTGTAGTTAGCAGAGGTCTGGCTCCTTGAGTCGGGAATACTCCTTCTTTGAATAGTATTTCTTCAACAGATTTTTCAAAAACTAAGTTCAAGCCAAACTTTTTTAAAATCAAATCTCTAACTTTATTAAGTCTGAAGCGAATAATTTTATAAAATGTCTCGTTATTGAATGCAGGATAAATAAGATGATTATTGCCTAAGCGTGCTATTTGCTCTTGTCTGAATCTTCTTCTTAATTCATTTTTAATATCCGTTACCGTGATATTAAGCGAATGTTCATAATATAAATCAGGATTATTATCCGGATTCATATCATAGCTCATAGCAAATGCTTCATCAAGATTGCCAATAACAAAGATTAAAGATTTAGATAAATCGAGAGTTCTGGGCAATAAGATTTTTTTTGATACTTTGTGCAAGAAATGAATAGATTGTTTGCCGTCTAATTGTTGGATATAATTTTCAAATTCAAAAGTATTACTGAATTCATTCTCAAAAAAACCGTATAAGTCTTCATAATAAGTATTCGGAATAAAGGGACATTTTTTCTTTGCTTTTCCTTCAAACTTATATCTGCTATAATTTGAATAATTTAAATTTAGACTGTATTTGTCTGCTAATTCTTCAGCCAATTGAGAATATTTTTTTGCACCTTCAACTACATAGCCATTTTCAACAACAATATCCCTTCTTAAACATTCATTTAAAAATTTAATCAAATTGTTAATATTATTATAAAGGTCGGATACATTGTAGGAGTAATATGTAAATTTTCCTGTATCGATTAGCTCCCAAACTTTTTTATTTTCACTCCTGTCAAGTTCCTCGAAATTCTCGTTTATAGTCCTTATAGCTTGTAGTTCATCAAGACAAATGATGCACGGTTTTTTATTTAAATAGTTTAATTCCTCATCGAATTTATTATTAAAATTATAATATCTCGAACTTTGCCCCTGAGATTCACTCATATTAAAATACAAATATCTATCCCTAAAATTAAGGAATTCTATAATTTTTCGTACTAACGCCGTTTTGCCACTTCCAGTCATTCCCCAAAGATTGACAACCCAAGGTTTGAAGATTGAATCAGGAAATAAATACCATGGTTCCATTGAACTAATAATATTATCAATGATTTTATCTATTCCGAAAAATTCTTTTTTCAATTCCGATTTCAAATTTGAAAGTTCTTCCATTTTATTGGAAATTTCAGCTGCTTTTTGTTTTGTGATTTTCATTTTTACTCCTATGATAAAATATTTTAAATTCTACAAAAATTTCTTATTTTAATGTTGGA
>CAZVPQ010000382.1:0-2905 GCA_964628675.1 uncultured Hyphomicrobiales bacterium
TTAGATTTCTCATAAATAAATCATCAATTAATTAATAGATATTATTCAATTAAGATTTTTAATTTTAATTTTTCTTTTTTTTAGCTCGCCAATTGCTTGCACTAATTCCAAATCATTATCAAAAGTTGAAGGTCTAATTCTTATTGGAAACCGTCTATTCTTTATTTTGATCTTTATGATTTTAACTATGCCTCTGAGTCTTATTCTCCTGTCTTTGCTTATTGTAATTCTAAAAATATCATCTATATTATATTTTCTTATACGCTTTCTACTTTTAAAAATAATATAGTCATTACCAATCTCAATAGATTTCTTTCGTAAACTATGGAATATTAAACTTACAGCAGTTATTAAAATTATTAAAGACAATAGCAATACAACAGGGTCAAGTAAAACTATTTTCAATGTAGTTTGTATAATTGTGCCTTTTATTACAGCATAAGCTAATAAAGCAATAGCATAAACAGATAAATATTGCCAGTAAAAATCTAATCTCCTATTAAAGATTTTTTCTTTTTGCTCAATATTGTTGTTTTGTGAATTCATATTTGTTTTTACACAATTCTCAAAATTTAATTTAAGATATTATTTTCAATAATTCAATTATTTTGAATGTTGTTTTTGTCATTTTGAAAAAATATTATTATTTATTCGTTTATTGAGATAAAAAACAAAGTATTAAATTTATGATTATTAAAATAGAATTTATTAATTAAAAAACTACCCTTAAATATTTGGATAAAAAAGCAAAGTCAATCTTGGTATCGAATAAAAAGATTTTGTATCTACTAAGTTTTCCAAATCGCCGCCATAATGCTGTTTTTTTGTCTCAGTTTCAAAATTAATTCTCCATTCACCGGATATATTAAGAAGTCCAATTGAAGTTGGAATATTAATATACATTCCCACACCCGAATTCCAACCGATTTGTTTATCAGGCACTGTATTGAACGAATTCATAAAATAAGTAAGTCCAATAGTACCGTAAAAATTAACTCGAGAATAAGGATTAATAATCCAGTGAGTAGCAAGTTCAATATTTTGATAAATGCTCGGTTCGATAGTATAATTCCAAATTTCTGCTATTTTAGTATTTTTCGAATAATTATATGCCGCTTCTACTATGAGATAATCAAACACATTGTAAGTAATAGCTCCACCTATTGCCAAAATTCCTTCATAAGAAATATCCTTTTCGCCCGCAGTCAAATAATTAGTCTCTACCGCTGTATTGGTACCCAATACCAAGCCAATGCCGATGAATTTTTCATAAGGATTAAATAAAGCTAATGAATCTGGTGTCTCATCAATAAATTCTTCATCATCAGTTACTGCTTGAGCAAAAAGTTGTGTGGAAGAAAGCAATAATATTAGTAAAAGAATTGAAATTTGAAAGAAATTCTTAGCGGTTTTAGTTGTCATTTGAATTACCTTATCTATTGAAATTGATTTTATTTCTGCAATTTTTTCTGCTACGAATTTAACAAAATACGGCTCATTTCTTTTCCCTCGATTTGGAACAGGTGTCATAAAAGGGGAATCTGTTTCTATCATAATCTTGTCCAATGGTACCAACTCGACTACTTCGTTTAAAGTTGATTTCTTAAATGTAATATTCCCGGTAAAGGAAATATGAAATCCTAAATCTAATGCTTTTTGCATAGTTTCGACTGAACTCGAAAAACAATGTAAAACACCACGCAACTTACCGTCTTGTTTTTCTTCAATAATTTTTAGAACATCGGCATCGGCTTCTCGATTGTGAACAATAGCAGGCAAATTAGTTGTTTTTGCTATATCTAATTGACGACGAAAAACATTTTGTTGAACTTCTTTGGGTGCAAAATCATAATGATAATCAATACCAATTTCGCCAATTGCTTTTACTTTTGGATTTGATGTATTTGTAATAATTGTTTGAAATATATCTTCATTAAAATCGGTTGCATTGTGCGGATGCACCCCCATTGCACAATATAAACTTTCGTATTCTGAAACTAAGTCCAATAATCTATTGAAATCCTTTGGTTCAACAGCAGGAATAATAATATTTTCAATTCCATTATCCCTTGCTCGAGCGACAACTTCATTCCTGTCTTCATCAAAACTATCAAAATCTATATGAGCGTGTGTATCAATCATAATTTTATTTTTGTAATTCTTTTAGTTTATCCATAACAGCTTCAGTATGTCCGGCAACCTTAACTTTTTTGTATATATGTCTGATAATCCCTTTTGAATCAATAATAAAAGTTGAACGAATGACACCTTTGACTTTTTTACCAAACATATTTTTTTCACCAATAACCCCGTATTTTTCACATATTATTTTATCAGGATCACTAACTAAATTGAAATTCAAATCAAATTTTGTTTTAAATTTATCGTGAGATTTAACTGTATCAGGGCTGATACCTATTACTGTTGCACCTAATTCTGTCAAGTTGCTCAAATTATCTCTGAAAGAGCAAGCTTCTTTCGTGCAACCAGAAGTATTATCCCTTGGATAAAAATATAATACAATCCATTTGCCAATTAAATCTTTTAGAGCTAATTTATTCCCACTATCAATTTCAGCAGTGAATAAAGGAGCCTTTTTGCCTATGTCTGCACTCATAACATAACCTTAATTTATTTTATTAATATTAATTTTTAATCTCTCTTGCTTCAAACATTTCAATGATTGCCTTTTCAATAACTGATAATTCTCCCGCCTCATTTTTATTGCCTACGGTTTTAGGAGACGTTTCTTCTTTTTTTTCCTTGTTTTCTATGCTGTTATTTCTTGTTGTCCCATTCTGAGAAATAGTTTCACTGTCTCCGATAATGATTTTAATTTTAATAGTATTTTTGTAAAACAACTCCGTAAGTTCTTGGATTTTATGAATTTTCTTTTTAATGGAAT
>CAZVPQ010000383.1:0-2898 GCA_964628675.1 uncultured Hyphomicrobiales bacterium
AAACGGTTGATAATGCTATGGATGCCATAGAAAAAGAAAATCCATCTTTGAAAGGCGTTTTGCCAAAAGTTTATGCACGTCAAAATCTTGATCCGACTAGTTTGGGAGAATTGATTGACTTGATTGGTAATATTGCACTTGGCGATGCAAAAGCCCGAAGCGCGGATATTCTCGGACACGTTTTTGAATATTTTTTAGGCGAATTTGCTCTTGCCGAAGGCAAAAAAGGCGGACAGTTCTACACGCCAAGGAGCGTTGTTGAATTATTGGTTGAGATGTTGGAACCTTACAAAGGACGGGTTTTTGATCCCTGTTGCGGTTCGGGCGGGATGTTTGTTCAATCGGAAAAATTTGTTCTTGCACATCAGGGCAGAGTAAACGACATTTCCATTTACGGGCAGGAAAGCAACCAAACTACATGGCGTATTTGCAAAATGAACCTTGCCATAAGGGCAATTGACAGCTCGCAGGTTATATGGAACAACGAAGGCTCATTTTTAAACGATGCCCATAAAGATTTAAAAGCCGATTACATTATTGCAAATCCGCCGTTTAATGTGAGCGATTGGAGCGGTGATTTACTCCGTAAAGACGGACGCTGGCAGTATGGTGTACCACCGGTTGGCAATGCCAATTATGCATGGATACAACATTTTATCTATCATTTAGCACCAAGCGGACAAGCAGGTTTTGTTCTGGCAAAAGGAGCACTTACTTCCAAAACCTCCAGTGAAGGCGAAATAAGAAAACGATTGATA
The DNA here is from genome assembly GCA_964628675.1 of uncultured Hyphomicrobiales bacterium. Classification (GTDB taxonomy): domain Bacteria; phylum Bacteroidota; class Ignavibacteria; order Kapaibacteriales; family UBA2268; genus CAZVPQ01. Next base: position 759 of record CAZVPQ010000383.1, read on the forward strand.
GAAGAAAGATTGGTTGACTGCATTGTAAATATGCCTGCCAAACTGTTTTTAAATACTCAAATTCCTGCTTCTCTTTGGTTTATGAGCCGTAACCGAAGTAACGGAAAATATAGAGACCGAAGCAAAGAAATATTATTTATTGATGCCAGAAACATGGGACACCTGATCAACCGAAGGAACCGCGAACTCTCAAAAGATGATATTCAAAAAATTGCCGGGACATATCATAACTGGCTTAACCCTAACGGCAATTACCAAGATATAAAAGGCTTCTGTAAATCCGCAACAATCGAAGAAGTGGCAAAATTCGATTATGTATTAACCCCCGGACGCTATGTGGGATTACCCGACGAAGAAGACGATTTCGATTTTAACGAACGCTTTACCCAACTAAAAGCCGAATTTGAAGATCAATTAAAGGAAGAAGCTAAGTTGAATAAACGAATCAAGGAAAATCTTAAAAAGGTGCAATTAAAATGAATAACAATCTAAAAAATAATGAAGGATTACCTGTTGTAAAATTTATGATGCTATTAAGTAGTCTGGCTCCGTTATTTATTCTTGTTGGCATTAGAGGTCTGGACAATTTTATCAACTACGGTTTATTATGGATTATTATTGGTTTATTATTAATTATTCCTTTCAGCATCTTGCTACTTCGGGTTTATTTAGCAAAAAAGAACGATGATAAATACACAGTAAACATTCAAGGCAATAGATTAAATAAAGAATATTTATTTACATATCTTTTTACAGTATTGCTGCCCTTATATAGCGTAACTGTTACAAATGAAAAAGAATTTTTTGCAATACTGTTTGCAATTTTTTTTGTTGTATTTGTTCTTTGGAATTTAAATTTACATTTTATTAACATATTTTTCGCTTTTAATGGATATAAGGTATATACATTACCCCGCCAAGAATCATCAATATTATTAACAACACGCAATTACCTTGATGACAAGTTAAAAACAATTACTGCTCACAGATTAAGTAATAGTGTATTTATAGAATTAAAAGGATATAATTATGACTCTAAATGATTTTCAAAATATCGAATTTGGATTAGCTATTTCCATTGAAGGTGAAGATAGCTTTGTTCGTATTCCTGTAGATAATACGGTAAAAAACTCGCTTATTGAAATGAGAGATGAGTTTTATTGTCAGTATAATAATAGTGAACAAGAACCGGACAACTTCCTTCCAAGTGAAAAATATGCCGGTACGGAAAGACTTAAAGCTAATTCAAATGAAAACTATTTAATCACAATTCGTGGACTTTATAATAATGATAATATTCTTATCTCAAATATAGATTTATCCGAAAAAGCAGAAAGCATCAGTTTCTATTTTGCTATTTTTTATACGAATAACGGTAACCGTGAATTGGCGATTAAGCGACCATCACAATTCAAAGGTTTGTTGAAGAAAAAAAATAAACTTATTAGATGGGCTGATGACACTTTAAAAGTAATACCTGATGATGTTTTCAAGCTTGATCAAGATTTTGATTTTATAGTAGAATCTGACGAAAGAATTAATATTCTTCATCCTTCCGGTTTTATTTTTATTTCAGATATGGAAGAACAAATACTTCAAGCAGCGGCTGCAACTACCCATCAACTAGCCCAACGGGTTCCGTGTGTTAACTTTGCTGTTTTGACCGATTACATATCACAGTCCAAACGAGCTGCAAAATTGGTTGCTTCAATCAAGTCTCGAAATGACCTTGAACATACCTCTTTGAATAAATTGAGGAATTTATGCAATTCGCTAAGAATTGAAATTCATGAAGAAAATGGTCAAATAGTACCAAGCGAAAATCATATACTGGATTTTCTGTATGTTCTTGACAGAAGACAATACGATATAGACATAACTGATTTGCAACCTGAAATTTATGTTGCAGCAAGTAGAAGGAAAATACGATGAGCGAGTGGAAGGAACATAAATTGGGGGATTTTGCAGAGATTAATCCGACTGAAAGTTTACCAAAGGGAACAATTGCAAAAAAAATTGCAATGGAAGTTTTACAACCATTTACAAAGCGTATTTCCTCTTATTTGTGGGAAGAATACAAAGGTGGAGTAACATTTAGAAAATTAAACTATAATCCACAAGTCCAAAAGGCCAACAAAAT
>CAZVPQ010000384.1:0-2886 GCA_964628675.1 uncultured Hyphomicrobiales bacterium
CTTTCAAGAGTCAGCCTTTTTTTATTTTTAATAATAACTTATTTGTTTCTTTTAAGAAATAATTATTAATTTGTATCTTATAATATTGAAAATGTTTTGTCTAACAATTATCAAATTTGAAATTATATGAATGAAGATTATAATCTTTTTTCAAATATTGATTCGGAAAAAGAAAATGCAAAAAAAAGGATTAATGATTTAAGAGTATTAATCCATAAATATGACAATTATTACTATGTCGAAGCTAACCCTTTGGTTAGTGACAGAGAATATGATTTGGTTTTCAGGGAACTACAAGATTTAGAAAATAAATATCCCGATCTAATTACTAATGATTCTCCGACCCAAAAAGTAGGCGGTAAAACTATAAAAGGTTTCAGCAGTGTAAAACATCAAAAACAAATGCTCTCGCTTGCAAATACATATAGTAGGGAAGAGTTAGAAGACTTTGATAGAAGAGTAAAAGAATTACTATTAGGACAAACTTATAGATACGTAACCGAATTAAAATTCGATGGTGTTGCTATTAGTTTAAGATATAAAGATGGCAAATTATATATTGCCGCTACACGTGGAGACGGTACTACCGGTGATAATGTTACGGCAAATATTAGAACAATGAAGAGCATTCCTTGGGAAGTCAATTATGAAATTGGAGGTAACAAAATTTTTAAAAATTTTGAGATTCGTGGTGAAATCTATATGACAGAAAAAGACTTTCTCAAAATTAACGAAGGCAGAGAAGAAATGGGTGAAAAATCTTATGCTAATCCAAGAAATCTCACTGCCGGCACCCTTAAATTATTAGACCCTAAATTATTTGCTTCAAGACCAATCAAACTCGTTGCTTATTATTTGGATACAGATGATATAAAACTAAAATCTCATAGTGAAAATTTGAAATACTTGAAACGTCTTGGTTTTCCAGTCAGTGAGCATACAGCAATCAACAATAATCTCGACGAAGTCTTTCAATTTATTGATTACTGGGAAAGTAAACGTAATGAATTGCCCTTCCAAATTGACGGTATTGTTATAAAAGTCGATTCAATTGCTCAGCAAGAAGAGTTGGGAACAATAGCTCGTTCACCACGTTGGGCTATCGCATATAAGTATGAAGCTGAAAGTGCGGAAACAATCTTAATGGATATTAAACTTCAAGTTGGCAGGATGGGAACTGTAACTCCCGTTGCTGTTCTTGAACCTATTTTATTAGCCGGTTCTACGATTAGCCGAGCAACTTTGCATAATGCTGATTATATTGAGCAATTGGATATAAGAATAGGTGATACTATTGTCATTCAAAAAGGTGGCGAAGTTATACCCAAAGTAGTTAGCGTAGTATTAGACAAAAGAAAAAAGGATTCTCATAAATATATTTTTCCTGATGTATGTCCTTGCGAACTCAAAAGGAAATTAATAAGAATAGAAGGTGAAGCAAATCATTATTGTAATGCACCGGATTGTCCTTGGCAAATTAGAAGAAAGATCGAACATTTTATGTCGAGAAATGCTATGAATATAGCAGGTGGAGAAAAGAATGTTGAGCAACTTGTAAAGGAAGGATTTATCAAAAATATTGCAGATTTATATGACTTAAAAGACAAAAGAGATAAAATTGAAAAACTCCCTGGCTGGGGCAAGAAAAGTGTAGATGTTTTATTGAATTCAATTGAAGAATCTAAAAATAAAGTTTTTTCAAGAGTTCTTTACGGTTTAGGAATTAGATTTATCGGAGAGGGAGCCGCAAAAATATTAGCTCGAAGTTTTAAATATATTGATAATATTTCAAAAGCTAATAAAGATGAATTAACTGCTGTATTTGAAATTGGTGAAAAAATGGCTGAGTCCATTATTGATTTTTTCAGAGATCATCAAAATATCCAAATAGTACAAAGACTAAAAAATGCAGGCTTGCAATTTGAAATAACTAATGAAGAGCTAAAAAGTGATGGGAAATTTACTGCTAAAACATTTGTTCTCACCGGTGAATTAAAGTCTCTAAAAAGAAATGAAGCGAAATCAATAATTGAAAAAAATGGAGGCAAAGTTACAGGGAGTGTAAGTTCAAAAACAAGCTATGTACTTGTTGGTGATAAACCCGGTTCAAAATTAAAAAAAGCCAAGAAATTAAATATTCCAACTTTGTCTGAAGAAGATTTTATGAAATTATTAAATGAATAAATTTGGTTTTATTCTTCATTTCCTATTACAATATATCCACTTTCCGATCTTGATAAAGGCAAAGGTTGCCCATCCTTTTCCAAAGTTTCTATATGTCGCTTGATAGCTTCTTTGACTAATTGTAAAGTTACTTTTTTTGATTTGGCAACCGAAACTAACCCCGGAATATCAGGTACATAAGCCCCATAGCTATTATTCCCTTTTTCAATAATTATTGTATATCTCATATTTCCTAACTATCACCTTATTAATCCAACATTTTATTATGTCAAATACTATTTAGGTAATTGCTATACAATAATTATTCCAAAAAAATATTAGCTGACTTGTTGTGCAATTTTTTCTGCAATGAACAAAGCCTGTGCGGCATCTTCAGCACTCACGGCAACAGGCAAATTATCCCTAATAGCTTTAACAAAAGAAATCTGTTCTTCTTCAATAGCATTGATTTTAGGTATTTCAGGATTCTGATAAACAATTTTTTTGTTTTTCAAACCGGCATCTAATGTGCCCAACATTGTCGCAGGAATACTACCACTATCATTATCATCTGATTTTTCTACAATTTTAAATATCTCAATGTTTTGTTCGGCAAAGTCAAAAGAAATATATTGATTTTGCTGAAAAATTCTCATTTTACGCATTGGATGAGCTGAAATACGAGATGCAGTAAGATTAGCAACAGCCCCATTATCAAAAGTA
>CAZVPQ010000385.1:0-2877 GCA_964628675.1 uncultured Hyphomicrobiales bacterium
CAATTTTTTCTTCTTCAGTTTTGGTTTTTACGGGATTAGTCCTTGTAGAAGGCTCTTTTGTAGCGCCGTTTAACCTCTGCCTTGCTTCCGAGTCTGCAAAATATGTTTTTGCAACCGGATTATTTTCTACGGTTTCTTCAAAAGATTTACCGTCGGCTTTGGCTAATGCACTAATTGATTGATATTCCTCATCTGATAAATTAGGATACTTTTGCCTGTGCATTAATTGTAAGGCTTCTTCCTTTGTTAAGTATTTATCCTTTTCATCATTTTGAGGATTATCTTTTTCTTTTGACTTAGTATCGCCTTTTTTTTGCAAGTTTTCATTTTCCAAATTCTCATCTTCTTCATCTTCCAAGGCTTTTTGTGCCTTTTCACGATAATTCTTTTTCTGTTCAATGGCTTTACTAAGTTTCTTTTGACTTTCCATGATTTCGTTTTGGTGGTCTAATTCCCTTTGGACCGCTTTATCAATTAATGATTTATGCTCCTCGTTCTCGGGGTCTAAATCATATTCTTTGATAATTTCATCACGGATTTCGTCTTCGCCCTTTGGCGTATATTTTTTGGAATTTTCCATATTTTTTCTTGTTTGGTTAATTATTAACCTTAATTAATCTTTGAGCTGTCCGTCAAAAAATGACAGTATGCTCTTTAAATATTTATTGATTTTTTTATAAACTACTAAAGATTGTCCTATCTCACTATAATTTTGATTATCAGTAATAATATTCTCATAATCAAATTTTTCCTTTTCTTTTTTTAAATATTCAATTATCAACTGCCCTTGCTTGGAAGCAATCGCTTTTCTTAATTCTTCTAAATATTTTTCATTATTTATATCAATCATAGTTATATTATAACATACCGCTTGTTGCATTTAAGGTTTCTTTCTGTAAAGAATCTTCCTTTTGAGACAAATTGCCCTTTTGAGACAAATTGTTAGTATTCATTTGTCCCGTTTTATTCTCTATTGATGAACCTGCTTTTAATTGCTTACTTGTTTTTAAGCCCAACATTTGCTTAATATCGTTAATTGTATCCATTACATCGGGATTAGTCTGTATCGCAGGATTAAGTTCATATTGTAATAATTGAAGCATATTTGATATTTTTGCCTGTTTATTAAAGCCTTCACCCGTTGTATTTATTCCTACAAAAACTTCTATTTCTTTAAAGAAATCCTTTAACAAAACAATAAAGTTTTTAGGATTCTTTATCAGCTCTTGTTTCTTTTGTGCTATTCATTCATCAAAGTCTTTCTTTGTTATCATCCCACCTGATTTGGCAACGGCAACAAAATAATTCTTAATTATCCAGCCTTTGGCAATAGCTTCCAAGATTTCTTCTATCTGGGATATATCTCCAGTGATTTCCGCTAATTCGTTTTCATCTATTTCTATTAATTCCGCTAATACCCAACGCTTAAATACAGAAGACAAAAACAATCCGAACCGTTCTCGTTTGAAATTATAATATTTACCTACGGCTTGCGACTGAACCGCAATACCCGTTGCCGATGTTGACGACGGCAAACTCTCTCCGGAAGCTACTTCAAAAGCTTTCAATGCTTTGGTGCATTCGTTGATATTTCTATTCCACTCTTCGGCATAAAGTGATAAATTAGGGAATACATTATTTAATAATTGTAAGTCATCTGCTTGTAAAACTTGACCGTTTTTAATAGCCGATAAGATATTCTTACCTGCTATGTTTTTATCTTTACTCCAAAATACCATTTTACTTGCCAATTTCATTATTTGCCTGATTTGATTCCCTAATTCATTAGCCCTGTTCTGATATGGCATTCCGATTTCTCTATAGCCTTCGCCCCAAAATCTACCGTTGAATTTACCCAGTCTTACACTCTCGTAAGGTTTATATTTCTTAATCTTTAATTTCTTTGTAATCTTAATTTCTTTAATTTTCAATTCTTCAATAAAAGTAATCACTCCTTTTATATCATTATTATTTTCATCTTTCTGCCCTGATTTAGCTTTTGCCATAATTACCAAAGCCTGAACATATTCATTATTATCACCCTCTTGTTCCGAATAATTAATTCCGTGAACTTCTTCTTTAATCTTTCCCAACATTTCTTTTGATATTTCTCCGTATCTGTAATAAATATCATAATAAGGAATTAAATTACTTTCTCCCGTATTGCACATATTATAAACTTTATCTTTATTATCCCAATTTTTAATTTCTCTTAGTTCCGATTGGTTCATTGCTTGTTTTTCAATAACAGTAGTATCTTCCAAAGTCCTTGCCGATTGGTCTATTACATAGAGATTTTGAGGCAATACGGGTCTGTATATCTCTCCTTTATCGTCAACTTTTCTTACAATCAGATTACCGTCATCAACAAATTGATATTCCATTTCATTTAAGACAACTCCGTGATTGGTCTGCCTTAAATAATTAGTCAATAAAATACGAGCCGAGTATTCATGAGCAAGTCGCCCCGGCGGGTCTGTATATGGCTCTATATTGTCTGTATCCAAATCAATGTTTGAAACGGCTGTCTCTATCATCGGTGTAACAATATCGTAAAACTCCCTGTCGTCTTTTTGACCGGGTTTTAGTTTTGTTAAAAATCCTTTGTTTTGATGAGTAAGTATTTTTTGAATTGTTTTATACTGACTAAAAGAAACATTATCCGATAAATTAATTGAGCCTGTTTCATAGTTCCCTATTTCTTCGCTTATCAGTTCCACCGCTTTCTTGGAATATTCATTTTCTTCAGTGTTCTGTTCCGTTTTGTCATTAATTATTTTTTTTGTCATATTTTAAATATAAGGATTATCTATATATTCTTCTTCGTTTTGAGCTACTATTTTTTCAAAGTCATTATCGGCAATCATTTGATTTTCC
>CAZVPQ010000386.1:0-2873 GCA_964628675.1 uncultured Hyphomicrobiales bacterium
TTTCAATCTACTATAAACCCCGCATTATGTATGAGCCTTTGTTATCTGCTGATTATTTTTTTATTATGCCATATTTAGCATATTTTTTTCCTTTTTCTATTGCCCAAATAACATCTCCATAATCAAAATGCCAGTATTCCTTGGGGTCAACTACAAAACCTTCTTTATCAAAGAGATTTATAAGAAGTTTTCTATTTTTTCTCACTTGTGGTGTAATGTCAGGATGAAATGGATAACAGGTTTTATTAAGCTCTAAATGTAGTCCGTCATTATTTCCAAAGTCCATAACACAATCTTTTTTCAAATCATAGATTAATGCATCAATTGCTCCACCGGTTGAATGCATAGATTCTTTCTCTGAAGCGATGAAATAGGAAACTATTTCATTAATTTCTTTTAATGATTTATTGGGATGCTCTTTCTTTATAATTTTAGATCTTCTGTCCCGTAAAAGCTTTTGGTGTGCAAAACCTCTCCATGCGGAACGAATGATTAATCTTTTATCGTCCTTATCCAAAATTTTGCTTATCCGCCCTATTTTTCCAAAAATGGCTTCTCTAACCATATATCTATATCCCTTATAGACAGATGGTTCAAATACTAAATTAAAAGTTGATTCTTTTAAACTGATTAACGGAGAATTATCATCTTTAATGATAATGGTTGGGATAAGTTGCTTTTGGAAGCGGTCTAATCGTTCAACTAATTCACAATATTCTTTTGCTGTCATAAAATTATTTATAGATTTTAATTATATACGGTGAAGTCATAGCTGAGAGTAATGCTCCGTAATTGAGATTAAACTCAACAGTATCTCCTACTTTGATTTCCGATTGTTTGGCATTAATGATAATATGATCGCTGCTTGATCCGAGAATATCAATATCTGATAGGGGCGTTAATCCTGAAACTAAAACATCCTGTAATCCAACTCCGAGTATGGCTCTATTCATTAAACCAAGGTCAGAAAATTTTGGAATATTTCCAAATGCATCCTGGCAAACATCGCCATAAGGCAAGGACGGCTTTATTTTTGACTCAATAACTTCTGCAATAAGAGTAAAAGCATCTGTAAATAGTCTGTTAATTGTTTTTCTTTCAAGAGTTTCGCAACCCAAAAATATGGATTCACCAAGTCGTAAATTATTAATTCTGCCAATATCTTTCGTTGACATAAACCAATCGTAATTGGCTGAATTCCCTCCGGAAATAAACGCTAATGTCAAGTCAAATTTCTTTTCAATATTTTCAGCAAGCAAAGACAAATATTTCATTTTTTCATCATTGGGTCTAATACCGCCAAAACAAGCTAAATTTGTTCCGATACCAACAAGTTCTATCCCTTTCAATCCAAGCACCTCATTAATAGTATTTTCTAAGTCGGATGGCATAATCCCCTCTCTTAAATCGCCCAATTCTACCATTAATATAATTTTATGGGTGATATTTTGTTTTACTGCATATTTTGAGATTTTGTTGATTATAGCAAGCTCTGAATTAAGACTAATGTCAGCATATTTAACTACTGATTCAGATTGGCTCAGTGAGGTTCTTAGCAGAAGAAATTGTGTATGTATGTCTGCATCATGCATCTTCACAATATTTTCGATTCTTGAGTCAGCGAGAATAGTAATACCACTTTTTACTAAAACTTCGGCAATGACAGGGTCTCCGCAAACTACTTTTGTTACGCCAATTACATTAATACCTTTTGAACCATAAAGTTCTTTCAATGTTTTTGCGTTATGAGCAATTTTTCCTAAATCTATCTCTATCCTCGGCATTATCATTTCAGTTGAACTCACTTTAGAATTTCGGGAAATACTTCATATATCTTTTTAATTATTTTATCGCATCCATACTTTAAAACATTGGTAACAGGTCGTTTATATCTATCTTCATATTTTGCTATTGTATTTTCCAATTCGGTGTCAGTCATATCCTCATCGTTAATGGTAATAGCAATTACTTTTGATTTTGAAAACACCTCGTTAAGTTCTATTTCAGTTCCTAATTCAGGCATGGGAATAGTAGGAAAATCACAACGATACTTTCTTTTTGGCGGATGCTGAATAATTATTGCATCGGCATTTGCCCCCTTTATAATTGCACTTGATGAATTAAATGCAGGATGGCTTAATCCGCCTTGACCTTCAACAATAATTATATCCGGATGCTCTGTGTTAACTGCATCTATTATTGCTTTTTCGACTTCTCCTGTTGTAAAACCGGAGGTAAGTACATCCAAAGCCATACCGTACTTTGCCCCCTGAAGCAATCCCGCTTGTCCTGTGGCTATAAATACAGCGTTTATTTTTTCATTTTTTAATGCTTCTACAATATATCGTGCAGTAGTCATTTTACCAACGGCACAATCTGTGCCTGTAACAACTATTACAGGCGTTTTGATTTTGAAAATTTCTCCGGTAAAAAGGTGCAAATCTTTTCGTTTGGGCGGTTTTCTAAAGTCAATTATTTTGACATTATATTCATGTGCTTTTTGTATAAACTCTTTATCGTCAGTAAAGAATTCCGGCAATCCATTTATAATATTCATCTTCTTGGACATAGCTGATAGAATTACTTTTCGTTGTTCCTTGTCAAGAAACAGGGCAAGCGGTGCAATACCATAGATGAAATATTTTGGAATATACCCTAAATTGTCCAAAGCATCATCAATGCTTCGGAATATAGGGATTCCTTTATTTACTCCATCGAGACATTCGCCTGCATCAAGACCTGCTTTTGTACTGTCAATAATGCCAACAATTTCAAAACGCTCCGAGTACCGAACAAGTCCGTTTGCTACCTTTCCATCTATCTTTCCAAATTCATTTTCACTATATACTAATGCTTTCTCTGTCATAATTTAT
>CAZVPQ010000387.1:0-2858 GCA_964628675.1 uncultured Hyphomicrobiales bacterium
GATGTAACATCTACTCCAACTATGTTTCTTCTTAATAAAAACAAGCGGATAATATCGAAACCCATTAATATACGGCAACTACTACTAAAATTGCGAGAATGATATTTGTTATCAGCCCTTTAATAATTTGTAGATAATTGTAAGTTTATTTTAAAATAATAAACAAAAAATTCTCGATTAAAGCGGATAAATTTGGTTTTATTTTGCTAATTTTTATGATAAACCAATAAAAATAATTAAATTTATCTTTTTAAAAAATGGAGTTGTAACAATGAAAAAATTATATAATTCTTTATTCGTTATTGTTGCATTATTATTTGTAGGTTTTCTTTCGACTACTGCCGCAGAAATATCATCTCCTACTCACTTTATTCAACAGGACTTTGATGTTGTTAATTACGATGCAACAATTGATTTATCAAAATACCCATCTACTGCTATGTCCGGTATTTCAAAAATATCTGTCCACTGGTTAAAAAATCCTGAAAATGAATTATTCTATTTTCATCTTAGAGGTTTGAGCGTCGATTCAGTGTTTTATGAAGAAAGTAAAGTTAACACTGAAGTTATTGGAGAGCAAAGTTCTGCAACTTATCATTATGAAATCACTGTACCCGAGGGGAATATTGATACTCTTGCGAACATTACAGTTTATTATCATGGCAATATGACTGCCGAATATAATAATCGTTCTTATAAATGGGGTGGTGTTCATTACGAAAATACGGTTTTATATGCTCTCGGTGTAGGTTTTTATAACAACTATGTATCTGCGACAGAACATTGGCTGGCTTGTTATGACCATCCTTCCGACAAAGCAACTTTTAAAGGTAAATTTATTGTGCCTGCCGGTTATTTCTTGGCTTCCAACGGCAATTTAACATCAGTTGAAAATTTGGACAATGGAACGGATACTTATACTTGGGAAACAAATATACCTTGTGCAACTTATAATTTGACTTTTGCATTATCTAAATTTGTCCCTATGGAATTTGGAAATGAAAACTTGCCGATGACTGTTTATTGTCAATCAAAAGACACAACAAAAGTAAAGATGTTGTTTCAATTTTTGCCCAATATGGTATCTGCTTATGAAAAATATTTCGGTAAATATCCTTTTGAAAAAGTCGGTTATGTCATTACGCCTATGGGTTCAATGGAACATCAAACAATGATTAGCTATTCTCAATCTCTTGTTAACAAATATATCGGAGGTGGAAGTATTGATAATGTAACTGCGGCTCACGAGCTATCTCATCAATGGTTTGGTGATATGGTTACTCCTTATGATTTCCGTGATGCTTGGCTCAATGAGGGATTTGCCGTATTTTGTGAATCTATTTGGTTAGGCGAACATTATGATTTTTCTGCCTATTTAAAACATCAAGGAGAAAATATCAATAATTATATCTCAGGACAATCTGGTGCAAAATATGAAGGAGTATTTCCATTATATGATTTCCCACGTAAGCCCCCATCATCAAATTATCCCGCAACAATTTATTATAAAGGTGGTGCCGTAATGGGTATGTTGAGATATGAATTAGGAGACTCTTTGTTTTTCGGTTCACTCAGAACTTATTTGCAACAGAACAAATACGCTAATGTTAATACAGTCTCATTCAAAGATATTGTCGAGAATTATACTCATAAAGATTTAACTACTTTCTTTAATCAATGGGTTTATGATTCGGGTTGGTCCCTACTAAATTTGGATTTGGAAAGAATGGAAGGCGAACATAATTATTCGCTGGCAATAGAGCAAATTCAAGATTCAATACATAAAATTTTTACAAATGTCCCTGTTGAAATTACTTTTTCAGACAAAAACAGTAACAGTTATACAAAAGTATTTACTTTGAATGACAGCATAAATAAATTTGATGTTACGTTGGATTTTGATTGCAGTCAATTGGAAGTAAACAAAGGAAATATTATGAGGTCATTGGTTGAAGTCAATAATATTTCTATACCGGTATCTGTTTATGAAAATCAAGAATCTATTCAAATAAAGGTGTATCCTAATCCATCAAATACAAAAACAATAATCAAAGTTCCTCAATTTCATAACAGCGCTGTTTTAAAAATATATAATGAACTTGGCGAATTGCTTTTTCAAAAAAGTTTTGATAATAAATTGAACAATACTTATATTCTCAATACTACTAAATTTAAAATCGGTAGTTACTTTATAATATTTATTGCTGATAATCGAAATTATTTTAATAAATTTAATGTTATACGATAATTAATTTGGTTAGGAAAATGATAACAAGAGATGAAATAAAAAAGAATTGGGAAGGTGTAGTTCAGCGGGCTAAAAATGCTACGGAATTATCTAATAGAGATTTTTCTGAAATTACAATTGTTGCGGTCTCCAAAACACATCCCGTTGACTTTGTTCTAATGGGAATTGATGCAGGATTAAAGATTTTCGGCGAAAACTATGTGCAGGAATTAAGAGATAAGCATAAATATTTTGAAGACAATTCAATTGAGCAACCTACTTGGCATTATATTGGGCATTTGCAAACCAATAAAGTAAAATATTTAGCTCCTTTTGTTTCGATGATTCACTCTGTCGATTCCGTTAAACTCGCTCGCGAAATATCAAAACAAGCAATTAAAAATAATAGAACTATTGATATTTTGCTACAAGTAAATACTTCCGGCGAGATGAGTAAATCCGGCTGCGAACCTGACGAAACGGAAGATTTACTATTGGGAGTAAAAGAAATTCCTAACATTAAAATAAAAGGGCTTATGACTATCGGTTCTTTTTCAGAAGATGAAAATGTTTATAGAAATGAATTTAGAATATTAAAGAATTTAAGAGATAACCTCAATGCTAAATATTC
>CAZVPQ010000388.1:0-2853 GCA_964628675.1 uncultured Hyphomicrobiales bacterium
AATCATATATATTAAATTAAGTTATAAATAGTAGAAAATCAAAACATTTTTTTTAAATAGATAATTATTAATGAGTTAAAATTTCATTTTCTATCCTAAAAATAGTGAGTAATTTTCAGTATCTAATATATAATATTTCAACAAGTTACTTATTAATATGGTCTTTATAGCAATCAATTCATTTTTTATTTGATTATTAAATATAATCTTTCTAAATTTGTAATTCTGTAATAATTGAAATACCAAGGTGCCGTAGCCAAGTGGTTAGGCAGCGGTCTGCAAAACCGCGAACATCGGTTCGAATCCGATCGGCACCTCTATTGTGTGATTAATTTGTTTAATTAAAATATTAGAAAATATGGCTGGAAATGCATCAGATTTGAGAGTGGGAGCAGTTGTCAATTTGAATGGGGAGTTATTTAAGATAACCAAATATGAACACGTAACCCCCGGCAAAGGGCATGCTCATCACCAAGTTAAAATGAAAAATATTAAAACCGGCAGGTCTTCCGAAAAACGTTTTCGTACCGGTGAAACTATAGAATTTATTCGAGTTGAAAGTAGGAACTATCAATATTTATATAGAGATGGACATAGTTTTATTTTTATGAATATGGATACCTACGAGCAGATACCCGTTGATGATGTTATTGTTGGTAATAGTGTTGATTATATGAAAGAAAATCAAGATGTGCAATTAGCATTTGTTGACGAAGAAGTTATATCAATTGAATTGCCTTCAGCTGTTAATTTGAAAATTATTCAAACAGACCCCGGCTTACGTGGGGATACTGCTACAAATGTTTTAAAACCTGCAACAGTTGAAACCGGTGCAACAATTCAAGTACCGCTATTTATCAATGAATCTGATACTGTACGCGTTGATTCCACCAGTGGTAATTATATCGAACGAGTGAATGTATAGATTAAATTAATTGTGATATTCATATCACATTTTGTATTTATCCGTAAATTTTCGGAGTATATATGGATTTAAGTTACTTAAAAAAAGTTTTGAAAATCTTTGATGATTCTTCTGCTACTGAGATTGATATCAAAGAAGAAGGGCTGAAAATAAGAATTTCAAAAAATGACGAACATTATTCTGTAATCAGTCCCTCTGTTTTGCAAAATCATACTGCAACTGAGAATGTTCAAACCCAGTCTTCTACACCTGTTGAATCAAAAACAGTAATCAAGAAAGAAGATAACAAAGAAAGTCTTGATACAGGACATAAAATAAAATCTCCAATAGTAGGTACATTTTATAAAGCCCCATCACCTGAGTCTCCTTCATTTGTTGAAGTTGGTTCACGTGTTAATAAAGGTGAAACTCTTTGTATTGTTGAAGCGATGAAGCTTATGAACGAGATTGAAAGCGATGTATCGGGTATTGTTCAAAAAATCTTAATTGAGAATGCCGAACCTGTCGAATACGGGCAAGAATTGTTTATTATCAAACCTGATTAATAAATATAAAGTATATTATGATAAAAAAATTGTTAATTGCTAATCGTGGTGAAATCGCTCTTAGAATTATGAGAGCTTGCAAGGAATTGGGGATTAAAACTGTTGGCGTTTATTCCGAAGCAGATAAAAACTCTTTACACGTTAATTTTGCTGATGAAGTTGTTTGCATAGGTCCTGCATCAAGTGCCGATAGCTATCT
Organism: uncultured Hyphomicrobiales bacterium; assembly: GCA_964628675.1. Classification (GTDB taxonomy): domain Bacteria; phylum Bacteroidota; class Ignavibacteria; order Kapaibacteriales; family UBA2268; genus CAZVPQ01. The sequence goes on from CAZVPQ010000388.1 coordinate 1,670, forward strand.
GAAAATAGCATCTATTATTTCAGCTGCAGAAATTACCAATGCAGATGCTATCCATCCCGGATATGGTTTTTTAGCTGAAAATGATAGATTTGTTGATATTTGTAATGAAAGCAATATTAAATTTGTCGGACCATCAGCTGATTCTATTCGTAGAATGGGTAATAAATCTATTGCCAAAGAAACAATGAGGAATGCTGGTGTTCCTGTTGTCCCCGGCAGCGAAGGTATTGTTAAAAACTCAGGTGATGCAAAAAAGATTTCCAAAGATATTGGCTATCCGGTGCTTTTAAAAGCTGTTGCCGGTGGTGGTGGCAAAGGTATGCGTTTGGTTAATTCTGATAGTGAGATAGAAAAAGCTTTTCTTATGACTCAAAATGAAGCGGAAGTTTCTTTTGGCAATCCTGATTTATATATTGAAAAAGTTGTTCAAAATTCTCATCATATCGAGATTCAAATTGTTGGTGATAGTTTTGGTAATTTGGTCCATTTGAATGAAAGAGAATGCTCTTTGCAAAGAAGGCATCAGAAATTAATTGAGGAATCACCTTCTCCAATAATTGATGAGAAACTAAGAAAGATAATGGGAGACACTGCAAAACTTGGAGCCAAAGCTGTCAATTATGTTGGTCCCGGTACAATTGAATTTTTAGTTGATAACAAAAAGAATTTTTATTTTATGGAAATGAATACTCGTATTCAAGTTGAACATCCGGTTACCGAAGAATCTTTAATTGTTGATTTGATTAAAGAACAAATTAAAATTGCTGCGGGTGAGAAACTTTCCTTAAAAGAAACTAAATCGAAACTACATGCAATTGAATGCAGGATAAATGCCGAAGACCCATACAAAGGATTTAGACCTTCTCCGGGTAAAATTAAAAGTTTGCATTTCCCTGGTGGTCATGGTGTACGTGTCGATTCCCATGCATATCAAGAATATGTAGTTTTACCTTATTATGATTCTTTGATAGCTAAACTTATTACATTTGCACCTACTCGTAATGAGGCTATTGCAAAAATGAAAAGAGCTTTAGGGGAATTTGTTGTGGAAGGTATTCATACAACAATTCCTTTCCATCTAAAAATGATGGATAACCCTGATTTTATAGCTGGCAATATTGATACTAATTATTTAGAAAGAGTAAATTGGTTAGATTTTTAAAATAATTATTTTTTATACTCTA
>CAZVPQ010000389.1:0-2840 GCA_964628675.1 uncultured Hyphomicrobiales bacterium
AACATTCTGACCGGAGACACAAGACATTAAAGTAAAAACAATTAAAATTGTAATATATTTCATAATACAAGACCTTCTTCCTTAGCTATTTTTTTAACTTGCAACTTTAGATTTTCATTGTTTGTTAAATTCATCCACAAAACTAATTCTTCTTTTGTATCTATATCATTTAGGGTATTTAATTTTTTATAACTTATGTTATTTTGTTTTATTTTAAGAATTGTTTTGAAAAAAACCGAACTGGTACTCCATTCAATATTTTCAAAAAGAAAAGAAAAACTTTGCTGCAATCCTAAAAGTGAGTAGCCTCCATCATTAGAAGGAGAAATTACAATTTTATATTCCGAAAGATAAGAAAAAGCATTTTCAATAAATTTAGAATTTATTTTAGAAAAATATTTTCATCACAGCTCTTTTAGAAAAGGGCAAAAAGAAGTAATTCAAAATATATTAGATAGTAATGATACTTTTGTTGTTATGCCTACGGGTGGAGGCAAGTCATTGTGTTATCAGTTGCCTGCTATCATTTCAGATGGAACTGCTTTGATAATATCACCTTTGATAGCTTTGATGAAAGACCAAGTTGACAGCTTAACGAAAAATGGAATTCCTTGTACTTTCATCAATAGTTCATTGCCTTATAGCGAAGTCTCCGATAGGATTGAAAAGGCACAAAACGGCGACTATAAACTTTTGTATATTGCACCGGAGAGATTGAATAATAAATACTTTATTGAAGCTTTGAAAGAAATTGATATTTCATTTCTGGCTGTTGACGAAGCTCATTGTGTTTCTGAGTGGGGGCATGATTTCAGACCTTCTTATTTATACATTGCTGAAGCAGTTGATTTTTTTGATAACTTAACTATTGTTGCCCTTACGGCAACGGCAACTCCCGATGTGCAAGATGATATTGTTAAGTCTTTGAAAATGCACAACGAAGGCAGGTTTATTCGTGGTTTTGAAAGAGCTAATCTTAGTTATATTTGCGAAATGATTGATGATAAATTGGAACGAATAGTTGATATTTGCAAAGAGAATGCAAATGGTTCCATTATTATTTATTGTGGATCACGCAAAAGAGTCGAAAAATATTCCGAAGGATTAAGACTTTATGGTTTAGATGTTTTAACCTACCATGCAGGATTACCGGATAATTTTAGGAAATATACTCAAGAAAAATTTATTAATAGCGATAATTCTATTATTGTGGCAACAAGTGCTTTTGGTATGGGGATAGACAAACCCAATGTTAGAGCGGTAATTCATTGTGATTTCACTTTATCGCTGGAAGCTTATTATCAAGAAGCAGGTAGAGCAGGCAGAGATGGTTTGCCCGCCAAATGCTATTTATTATATAATTATACTGATAGAAATTTACAAGATTTTTTTATCAACGCAACTTATCCGCAATTCCCTGATGTTAAAAAAGTTTATAACACGCTTTATGATATTGCTGATACTCCTATTGGGTATAGACCATTAGATCCGATTACATTAAATGATTTTCAAATAGCTCAACAAGCCAATGTCCCCAACATTATTGTCAGTTCGGTAATAAATTTGTTGGAAAGAAATAAAATTCTTCGCAAGGGTTCTACAAATGGGCAAGCTAAATTGCAATTTACTACATCTTACGAAAGAATCATTGACTATTATAATAATATTCCGATAGAAAAGAAAAAAGTACTTGAAGCTTTATTGCGTGGTGTTAGTGGCGATGCTTTAAATAATGCTGTTGAATTTGACATTCAGCATTTTATGAGAAAATTCGATTTGACTATTGATAATTTAAGAAATAGTATTAGAGCTTTTGAATTCTCAAGGATTTTAAAATTTCAATTCCCGGGACTCAGCAACGGTATATCCTTTTTAATGGAAAGAATGCAGATTAACAAAATACCTATTGATTTTGATGCATTAAATAAAAGGAGGCAGAATGCTTTTAGAAAATTGGATATAGTAATAGATTATGCTGAAACTGACAAGTGCAAAAGTAATTTTATTTTGAAATATTTTCATGATCCCGATATTTCTGAAAGTTGTGGCAGATGCAGTTCTTGCTTGAATTTGCAAACTAATCAAAAAGTAAGTTCTAAACAGTTGTTTTTAAGAAATCAAATAAGTGAAGCTGTAGAGAATTTGCCTAAAAATTATGGTAAAACTATTTTAATGGAATTTATCAAAGGAAAAAAATCAAAAAATATTTTACAATACGGTTTGAATAATAATAAATATTTTGGGATATGTAAAGATTTTTCTTTAGTTGAAATTAAAAGTACTATAGATAGGGCTGTGATGAAGGGGGAATTACAATTATCCCGCAATGGTCGTTTTACAGTAATCAAAAGCAGAACTTCCAAAGATAAAAGAGAAAATAGTAAGGATAATAATGAAAAAGAGGAATTACTAAAATTATTGGAGTCTTTACGAAGTGGTTTAGCCAAAAATGAAGGTATTGTCGAAAGGGCGGTTGTCAGCAACAGCACTTTGAAAGCTATTTCTATTGAGTCTCCTAAAAGTATAAAGGAGCTTTCTAAAATTAATGGTATTGGTCCTCTATTTATACATAAGTATGCTGATGATTTTATTCAATTAATCAATAATTTTTGTCTTGGTATTCCTCAGAAAAACGAATTATCTAAAATGACATCAGCTATTGCGAATTTAGCGAAAACAGGAGTAAAAATTGATGAATTGGCTAAGAAATTCAAATTGACTAATGCTGACATAGCGAGAAATTTACAATTGGCAATCGAAAACGGCATTGAGTTCAATTGGCGATTATTTATTGATAAAAATAATTATAAGAAAATTTTTAATATTGTTGAAAAGAAAAA
>CAZVPQ010000390.1:0-2827 GCA_964628675.1 uncultured Hyphomicrobiales bacterium
ACATAACAATAAAAGGAAGTACAATGTTTAGAAGCAAAGGTGTAAATAATTTATTGTAGAAAATGTGAAAAAATCAATGTATTGATAATAAAAGAAAGATTGGTTATGGTTTCATTTGAATTATCGGAAATGCAGGAAACTATTAGGGATACTGCGAAAAAATTTGCTCGGGAGGAAATCGCTCCCGGAGTTATTGATAGAGATATTAATGCTGAATTCCCGAGACAGATTATTGACAATTTGGCAGAACTTGGTTTTTTAGGTATGATGGTGCCACCCGAATATGGTGGAAGTGGTTTGGATGCTGTTAGTTATGTATTAGCTATTGAAGAAATATCAAAAGTTGAAGCAAGTATCGGTATAGTGCTTTCAGTCCAAAATTCGTTAATGAATTGGATATTAGAACATTATGGTAACGAAGAACAAAAGCAAAAATTTCTCAGAGAACTTGCCACTGGAAAAATCGGAGCGTTTTGTTTGAGTGAACCCGAAGCAGGTTCAGATGCTTCTCACCAAAATACAACAGCAGAATTTATAGATGGTTTCTGGGTGTTGAACGGCACAAAAAATTGGATTTCAACCGGGAAAAATGCAGATTATTATATGGTTTTCGCTCAAACTAATCCTGAATTAAAATACAAGGGCATCGCTTGTTTTATCATCGAAAAAGGAACGAAAGGTTTTGAACCTGCCGCAAAAGAAGATAAGATGGGTATGCGTTCGAGCGATACTACTTCCATAGGTCTAACAAATGTGAAAGTTCCCGAGGAAAATGTTATCGGTAAAATAGGCGATGGTTTCAGAATTGCGATGAATAGTCTGGATAGCGGGCGCATTGGTATTGCTTCACAAGCTATTGGCGTTGCACAAGGTGCTTATGAGATTGCTGCAAAATATGCTTGCGAAAGAGTTGCATTCGGGAAACCGATTATTAAACATCAGATGATTCAATCTAAACTTGCTATTATGTCAACAAAAATTGATGCGGCAAGATTACTCGTTCACAAAGCGGCATTTTTGAAGGACAATAACAAAGGATATATTAAGGAATCGGCACAAGCAAAATATTATGCCGCTACAGTAGCAAGCGATGTAACAAGAGAAGCCGTTCAAATTCTCGGCGGTTACGGTTATGTAAGAGAATATCAAGTTGAAAGAATGATGCGTGATGCAAAAGTTATTGAAATTTATGAAGGAACTTCAGAAATTCAACAATTGGTTATTGCCCGTCAAATTGAAAGAGAATTCGGTCAATAATAATTAGATTTAGTATTCGTAATATTATCTTTTATAATTTTAAATTGGAGAGAAATAATGATAGAAAGATACACCAGAGAAGAAATGGGTAGGATTTGGACTGATGATAATAAATATGATATATGGTTAAATATTGAAGTTCTTGCTTGCGAAGCTCAAGCAAAATTAGGAAATGTCCCCGAAGATGCTCTGAAAATCATAAAAGAAAAGGCAAAAGTCAATGCTGATAGAATTAACGAAATTGAAAAAACTACTAAACACGATGTAATTGCTTTTCTTACTAATGTTGAAGAATATGTAGGTGAACCGTCGAGATATATTCACTTGGGTATGACGTCATCTGATGTTTTGGATACTTGTTTTGCCGTTCAATGCAAGCAAGCAGGGGAGATTATTCTTAGTGATTTGAATAAACTAAAAGATGTTTTAGCTAAAAAAGCCAAGGAATATAAATATACTATTCAAGTAGGAAGAACTCACGGCATTCATGCAGAACCAATTACTTTTGGTTTTAAATTTGCTCTTTGGTATGATGAATGCAATCGCAATATAGTAAGAATGGGAAACGCTTTAAAAGATATTTCTTATGGCAAAATAAATGGTGCTGTTGGGACTTTTGAGCATATATCCCCAATGGTTGAAAAATATGTTTGTGAAAAATTGGGGCTTATACCGGCTAATATTTCCACTCAAGTTATCCAAAGAGATAATCATGCTTTTTATTTAACTACTATCGCTATAATTGGTTCTATGCTCGAAAAAATTGCAACGGAAATAAGGCATTTACAAAGAACGGAAGTTTCGGAAGCCGAAGAATATTTCTCAAAGGGGCAAAAAGGTAGTTCGGCAATGCCACACAAGAGAAATCCTATTGCTTCAGAAAATATATCGGGGCAAGCCCGTTTGCTGAGAGCCAATGCTATGGCGGCATTAGAAAATAATGCCCTATGGCACGAAAGAGACATTTCTCATAGTAGCGTAGAAAGAGTAATTTTCCCCGATTCAACAATTTCCGTAGATTATATTCTGAATCGTTTAACAAATTTATTAGACAATCTCTTGGTTTACCCTGAAAAGATGTTAGAGAATTTGAATATAACAAACGGTTTAATTTTCTCTCAAAAAGTCTTGATTGCATTAGCTAAAAAAGGTTTGAAAAGGCAAAGAGCTTATGAAATGGTGCAAAAATCGGCAATGCAGACTTGGAAAGAAAAAATTCCATTCAAAGATACTTTGCTTAGCAATAGTGAACTTATGGAGCATATAAGCAAAGAAGAAATTGATGGATTATTCAGTTATGACGAAATCTTTGAAAGTATTGATTATATTTTCAAGAGATGCGGAATTTAATTTAATTACGAATAATTTGTTAATGTGCTGGGCTTCGACTTCGCTCAGCCTGGCACATTCCTTTTAATCTGATTTATTTATTAATTTATTCATACTGAGCGTAGACGAAGTGCTTAATTAGATTGTCATTCTGAACGTAGTTTCCGAAACCAGTTCGGAACAGGAAAGAATCTCCTCTTAACGATTGAACACAATTCAAAAAGCCAAAAGAAGAGATTCT
>CAZVPQ010000391.1:0-2823 GCA_964628675.1 uncultured Hyphomicrobiales bacterium
AAACAAATGTTAACACAGACAAAGGTTCATTAACTATTGAAAATTTTAATAAAATCAAAAATGGTATGACTCTGCAAGAAGTTGAAAAGCTATTAGGTTCATCTGGTAAATTATCTTTGTCATCAGGTGAAGGAGAATATAAAATTGAAAATTATTCTTGGAAAGTTGATTCATTTGGTGGAAGTATTCAAGTTACTTTCCAAAATGATAAAGTTTCAGCAAAGGGTCAATTGGGACTTTAAAAGTTTAATTATTTAATTATCTTATAGATTCAATAAATTATTAAGGTATTTTATCAGTTCTTGTTACTATTTTGTTACTCTATAAATGAAATACCCTGATGAATACTAAGTTTATCAGGGCTATTTTGTACCGGAGGAGGGATTTGAACCCCCGACACTCGGATTATGATTCCGATGCTCTAACCAACTGAGCTACTCCGGCAAAAAATTCGAATGCAAATATAATAAATTTTTACGAAGTTTCTAAAGTTCTTTTTATTTCATCGCGTAAATCAGCCGCTTTTTCGTAATTTTCATCTAAAATTGCTTTTTCTAATTGTTTCTGTAAATATTCGAGTTTTGTTTTAGGTTTATTAGGTTTATTTGATTCTGAAGATTTATCCTCTTGTGAAAAAGTCAAACTATCTTCATCGGCATCAATCTTGTCATTATCACTCTGAGGAATAATTCCTGTTTCATCAATAATATCACTTTTAACAAATATAGGAGCCCCAAACCTAACAGCTATAGCAATAGCATCACTCGGGCGGGCATCTAATTCCAATTTAGAATCGTTAAAAATTAATTTGGCATAAAAAGTACCATCTTTTAATTCATTGATATATACTTCCTTTAAAAACATACCACAAGCATCAATAAGCGATTTTAATAAATCATGAGTCATAGGACGCGGGGGAACAACACCTTCCATTTCCAAAGCAATTGCTTGTGCTTCAAAAGCACCAATGATAATCGGTAATCTTCTTTTCCCGTTTAATTCCTGTAAAATTAACGCATAAGCATTATTCGTAGCGGGACTAGCGGACAATCCTAAAACTGTTAATTGAATTTTTTCCATTATATTCTAATTTTATAAATACTAAACATTGTAAATGATAGACAAATTGAGAGTAAAATTATTGCAATCAAAATGGACTATTGACTATAAAAAAAAGATCCCACTTTTCATTAAAAATGGAATCTTTTTTAAATGTATTTGACTTATTATCTAAGATATTGCTTTTATTTTTTCTGTAAGTTTTGGGACAACATCAAATAAATCGCCAACTATTCCATAATCACAGACTTTAAAAATAGGTGCATCTTTATCTTTATTTATTGCAACTATTATTTTTGATGTGGACATTCCTGCTAAATGTTGTATAGCACCTGATATACCACAAGCAACATACATACTCGGAGATACAGTTTTACCGGTTTGTCCTACTTGTTCCGAATGTGGACGCCAACCTGCATCAACAACGGCTCTTGAAGCTCCAACAGCTCCACCTAATACTTCTGCTAAACCTTCAATAAGGTTATAATTCTCTGCGGCTTTGACTCCTCTACCTCCGGAAACAATTATATCAGCTTCGAGTACATCTAATTTACCTTCATTTTTAATAGTATCTACTACAGCTACTTTTTTATCATCAGCACTTAACTCAGGAGTGAAATCACTAATTTCAACATTAACAGCTGAATCTGATTTTGTAGCGGTGAAAACATTCGGACGCAATGAGAATACTTGATTTTCAGTTTCAATCTTTGTAGTAATTTGTGATTTGCCGGCATAGACAGGTTTTGAAGCTATAATATTGCCGTCTTGATATTCCAATGCAACACAATCGGCAATATAGCCTCCATTTAATTTTATACTAACTCTTGGTGCTACTTCCAAGCCTACGGCATTACCTGCAAAATAAACTACATCTGCATCTTCATTCTTCGCAACTTGAGCTATAACAGACGCTGTTGTCATTGATGAATATGTATCTAATAAATCGTGTTTCGCATTTAAAACTTTTGTCAATCCATATTCACCGGCATTTTTAATTTGTTCTTCGTTACCGTTAAGAATAACGCCGACATAAGGAACTCCGGCTAGTTCTGACATTTTTCTTGCCGCAGAAATAACTTCAAACGAAGTTCTTTTTAATGAGTCTTTTTGACCTTCAAGAAATACTAATATTTTTTTCATAATTTATAACCTTTATTTATTTTCTTACAAATTAAATTAAATAACTTTTGCATCTTCGTGCAGAAGTCTTACCAATTCATCAATATCGCTATCTTCAGCACCGAGGATTTTGCCAACTCTTTGTTTTGAAGGAATGCTCATTCCGAGAATAGAAATTCGTTTTTCGCTTGCAATAGCATCTCTTTCTTCTATTGGCTTTGATTTTGCTTTCATAATATCGGGAAGTTTTGGATACCTTGGCTCATTCAAACCTTTCTGCGTACTTATAATACAAGGGAGATTAGCTTCAACGACTTCTTTACCGCCTTCGATATCTCTTTCGGCTCTAACTTTGTTATCTTCAACCGATAGATTTATAACTACAGAGATTGAAGCCATATTGAGAAGTTCACCGAGTGCAGAGGGGATTTGTAATGAATCAAAATCAACACTTTGCCTTCCAACGAAAATCAAATCCGGTGAAATTTCTTTTGCGTATTCCGCTAAATTATTTGCTACATAAAATGAATCATCAGGATTTTCTCCTTTGATAAGAACAGCTTTATCAACACCCATTGCCAAAGCGGTTCTTAGAACATCTTTTGAAATATCGCTACCAACGACAACAGCTGTTACTGTTCC
>CAZVPQ010000392.1:0-554 GCA_964628675.1 uncultured Hyphomicrobiales bacterium
GAAATATGTTAATATTTTTATCTTACACTATCAAATAATTTCATAATAAACTTTGTTTTTTCATTATATTGCTTTTTTCAGGGACGACTACTTATTTAAATAAACTAAAATAATTCAGCTATAAAATTAAAAGGACCTATGAATGCCTTCATAGGTCCTTTAATAATATGTTAAACGAGGCTTATTCAAATATTATCTATCTAAATTAAATACCATCTCTTTTCTAACGCATTTTTCAAAAGCAATATCTTCTACTTTGCTTTCATATCCTTCATGACTGACATAAACAAAATATTTGAAAGGAGCTTTCAGTTCTTTTCTGTCGTATATACCATCGTTATTTGTTTTACCCTCAGCAATTACGTTCCCCTCCGAATCTTTTATTATAATGTTAGCATTGGCAATTGGGCTTTTTGTAGAATCATCTTTTACAGCAATAAGAAGTTCAGCAGTATAACAAGTATCATTACTTTCTTTGACCATTAATTTGTGAATTTCCAAAGTATCATTACAGCCCAACTCAAAATTAAATTCTTGTCCTATGTAACCTTCTC
>CAZVPQ010000392.1:654-2790 GCA_964628675.1 uncultured Hyphomicrobiales bacterium
TAACTTTTGCTTCGTTAATTGCTTTATTTGTTGATGAGTCTTTAACAATAAAATAAATTACTCCGTTACAACAAGAATCTTGCTTTTCAGGAACCATTAATTTGTGAATTTCTAAAGTATCATTACAGCCCAACTCAAAATTAAATTCTTGTCCTATGTAACCTTCTCTCATAAATGAAATCTGATATTTGCCTTCGCATAGGTTTTTGAATACTGTAGCACCGTCGCCATTGGTATATTGTTCTGCAATTTTATCGTCATTTTTATATAGTCTAACTTTTGCTTCGTTAATTGCTTTATTTGTTGATGAGTCTTTAACAATAAAATATACTACTCCGTTACAACAAGAATCATCGGAATTCACCTTATTCATAGTAAATGGGAAAGATAAACTATCATCGGATTCAATTGTAAAATCTTCTTCAATAACTTTAAAACCGTCTTTTGCTAATCGGAACCAATAGGAACCCGGGCAAACATACTCAAACTTCAAATATCCTTCTTCATTTGTTATAGCTTTTCTAATTAATATACCATCTCTATTCAGTCTAATCTCTACGTTTTGCAAAGGATTATCATTTTTATCGAGAACACTAAGTTCGATAAATCCTGTACAATTCGTGTCGTGTTGCATTTTAACGTCTAAATTCTTTTTGTCTTTTCCTTGAATAACTTTATTGACTTCAACTTCAAAAGATTGGAAGTCTTGATGTTCTATTCGCATTTTCAAACCATCGAAATTATCGGGCAATCCTGATAGTGAGAAAAAGCCATCTTCATCACTTGTATCTTTATCAATTAGACCTTGTATTCCGCTACCATCAGTAAATACTTGTAATATTGCTCCGGGAACAGCATTATTCTGCTCATCGTTTAATACACCCGAAATTTCTGCAGTATTTTTGGGCGTCACAGTATTTTCATTGCAAGAGTATATGATAAATATAACAGAAAGAAGTGCAGGAATCAGAATATACTTTAAGTTTGTAGAAATTTTCATAATTTCCCCTCAATAATTAGTTATCGTTCTATATATTTAATATAATAACACATAAACCTATATTTTGTTACAACAAAATACAAAAAAATGATAAAATAAAAATGAAATAATTGTTTAGTCAAGACAAATTAGCGAATTTTAAAATATATTCACAAAGAACTCAAAAATCCACCGTCAACAGGCAGATTAATACCATTAATATATGATGCTTGTTCAGACGCTAAAAAACTTACGGCAAAAGCAATTTCTTCGGGCTTGCCTAATCGTTGTGCAGGAACTACCATACTAATATTGTTTTGTTCTTCCTCAATAGATATTTTCTTTTCTTTTGCTCGGTGTTCGAATAGAGACAGCAAACGATTGGTAAGTGTATAACCGGGTAATATATTGTTTACGGTAATCCCGAATTGAGCTAATTCGCGTGAAAGTGTTTTTGACCAAGAGCCCATGGCGCCTCTTATAGTATTTGATACACCGAGATTTTCGATGGGTTGTTTGAGTCCGATTGATATTATATTAATTATTCTTCCAAAATTTGATTTCTTCATACCATCGACCAATAATTGTGTTAGTAATTGTGAAGATATAATATGTTGTCTAAAAGCTGATTCCAAATCAGATGTGGAGGCATCAAATATTGAACCCGGTGCAGGACCACCTGAATTATTGACTAATAGTTGAATTATGCCGTATTCGGTTAATATATTTTTGACTTTTTTAATTAAATCATTTGGTCTATCAAGGTTAGCAGTGATGTAACTATGTTTTTGATTTCCGTTATTAGCTAATTGATTTACTGTTTCTTTTAATTTGTCTTCATTTCTAGCCAGCAAAATAACATTAGCTCCCATTTCTGCAAATTGTAGGGCAATAGCTTTTCCAATACCTTGACTGCTCCCACAGATTAAAGCATTTTTGTTGTCTAAATTCAAATCCATTTTTCTAACCATCTTTTTCTGATTAATTATTTTATGAGTACAAATTTAATATAATTTGAAGAAATTCCCTGAATTTAAAATTTGAGAATTTAAAATTAAAATCAACAGTTATTTTAGATTTGAAACCTAAGAATTTGTCATCATGAGCGTAGACGAAGTGCTTAATTAGATTGTCATTCTGAACGTAGTTTCCGAAAC
>CAZVPQ010000393.1:0-2778 GCA_964628675.1 uncultured Hyphomicrobiales bacterium
ATTAGAAATATAAGCGAGAGATTAGAAGTTGAAAAAGAATTAAAAAATAGTGAAGAAAAATTCCGGGATTTAATCGAATTATCGCCTATTGCAATGTTTATCCATCAAGGAGATAAATTTGCTTTTGTGAATAAATCATTTGAACAGCAAACCGGTTATAATCAAGAAGAGTTATTAGAACTGAATTTTTTAGAATTAATACATCCCGAATACAAAGACCTAGTCAAAGAACGAGCTTTTAAAAGATTAAAACTCGAAGAGGTACCCGAAAAGTATGAATTAAAAATTATTACTAAAGACGGAACGATAAAATGGGCAGATTTCTATGGCCTTATTATAGATTTTGGTGATCAACCTGCTATATTAGGTTTTGCTTACGACATAACGGAAAGAAAATTAGCCGAAATAGCACTCAAAGAAAGTGAAGAGAAATATCGTGTTTTAATCGAACAAATGAAAGATGGAGTAATTCAAGTTGATTTAAATGATGTTATTCAGTTTGTGAATCCGAGATTTTGCGAATTATTAGGATATACGCAAGAGGAATTAATAGGTGAAATAGGCTATGAACTTTTAGTGCATAATGAAGACAAAGAGAAAATAAAAATAAAAAGTTCAACCAGACCTGAGAACTTATATGATCAATATGAATTACAAATGAAGAAAAAAAACGGCGGAACTATTGATTTTCTTATGAATGTTTCTGCGTTAAAGAATCAAGAAGGTGCAGTTGTGAGTTCAATGGCTATTTGTACGGATATAACAGAGCGGAAACAGATGGAAAAAAGGATAAAAGAAAGTGAGGAAACTTATAGAAATCTTTTTCAAAATGCTCAAGTTGGATTATTCCGTACTAAAATTGAAGACGGGAAAATACTTGAATGTAATTCACAACTTGCTAAAATGTTTGGATATGAAAACAGACAAGAATTTATAAACGAATATATAACATCTGAAAACTATGTTGATCCCGGAACTAGGGAAAATATGTTACAGCAAATTAAAGAAAATGGGAAAATAGAAAATTTTGAAGCTAGATTTTATAAAAAAGATAAATCGGTATTTTGGGCTTTGTATTCTGCAGTAATCTATATAGAAAACGGCTGGATAGAGGGAGTAGCTGAGGATATTACTAATCGTAGAATAATTGAAGAATCTCTACAAATTAGCGAAGAAAAATTTCGCAACTTCTTTGAAGATGATGTATCAGGTAATTTTATTTCTACTTTAGATGGGAAATTGATTGATTGCAATCAATCTTTTATCAATATTTTTGAATTTAAAAATAAAGGACATGCATTAAAAACTGATATGTTTGTTTTATATCCTGATAAGCAAGACTGGGAAAACAAGATTGATTTAATAATAAAACAGGGTAAATTGATTAATTATGAAGAACAAATGCTAACTATAACCGGTAATCAAATTACTATAATATCGAATATTGTCGCCGAAAATAATGAAAATGGAGAATTAGTAGGGTTTAAAGGTTATATCGTTGATATAACTCAGCAAAAAAAAGCAGAAGAAGAACTGAGCAAATTATCTAAATTGGAATCATTAGGAATTTTAGCCGGTGGTATAGCTCATAATATAAAAAATATTTTAGCTGGTATCTCATTGAATGCCGGATTAATTAAAATCAAACCGAATAATTCAGAAAAATATATTGATAATATTGAAAAAGCTATTGATCAGGCAACTGTTTTGGCAAACAGATTTCAAACATTTGCCGAAGGTGGGGAACCGATAAAAGAAATAATATCAATCAAAGATGTAATTGAAAATGCCGTAGATATTGCTTTGAGTGGTACAAGAACAAACAGTGATTTAAGCTTAACCGACGATTTATGGAATATTCAAGCAGATTCAAAGCAATTAAATGAAGTTTTCACTAATCTTTTTATTAATGCTATTGATGCAATGCCCAAAGGAGGAACAATAAAAGTTATTGCCGAAAACTATGTTCAAACAGAAAGCGATAGTAGTCTTAAAGATGGAATTTATGTAAAAGTTTCGGTTCAAGATGAAGGAATAGGTATCCCCGATAACATTATAAAGAACATTTTTGACCCATTTTTCTCGACTAAATCTCAGGGGCGAGGTCTTGGTTTATCAAGTATCTATTATATAATTCAAAAACATAATGGATTTATTGATGTTGAATCAGTAGTTGGCAAAGGCACAAGATTTGATATTTATCTGCCGGCAACAGAAGAAAATCTTATTATTACAGAAGAAGAAAAAAGAGAAATAGTTCAGGGGAAAAACAAAAGAATTTTATATATGGACGATGAAGAAATGTTAAGAGAAAATATGAGCGATATTATTGAATTATTAGATTATGAAATTGATACTGCCAAAGATGGTTATGAAGCATTAGGCCTTTACAGAAAATCTATTGAAGATAATAAAAAATATGATGCTGTAATACTTGACTTAACAATACAGGGAAGTGATTTGCAGGGCGAAGATGTTCTTAAAGAGTTGAAAAAAATTGATTCAAATGTCAAAGCTATTGTATTTAGCGGGCATTCTGCTCTATCCATAGTTGCCAACTATACAGATTACGGATTTGTCGGCAGATTGGAAAAACCTGTTTCAGTTGAAAAATTAAGTAGAGTATTAGATGAAGTTGCATCAGGGGAATCAATTAATAATTGATAATCAATATTATGAAATAAAATAGTGTCAATAAAATTATTAAGTTTAAATTTGTACAAGTAGAAATTTATTTTTAATTGGATAGTATAATTGGATAAAAGAATTAAATCATTA
>CAZVPQ010000394.1:0-2759 GCA_964628675.1 uncultured Hyphomicrobiales bacterium
TAATAAATATTTTACTTTTTGGTTTAACGATTTCTTTTGTGCTTGTCATTCTTAACTTTTTTAATTTCATTCCTACAGAAGAAGAACAGAGCATTAAAACTAAAAAATTATCACCTATTGAACTGGCAATACATCGCAATAATCTTGAATTTGAAAAAACTCGAGACCCGAAAACTAATCGAATACCTAATAATATTAGTGAAAAAGAAAATTACTTTGTTAAGCAAATACCAACAAAAGAAGAATATTATTTTGGTAAACATCCGAGAATTCAAACACAAGTATGGGATAATGCCGGACCCAATAATATAGCAGGTAGAGTTAATTGTCTGGATTTTGATTTTAAAAATGAAAATATTATGATTGTTGCAAGTGCATCAGGTGGTTTATGGCGAACAACAAACGGTGGCAATAATTGGAAAAAAGTATCCCCTCCCGATGCTAATCAAGCGGCTTATTGTATCGCCCAAGATAAAAGCTTTGATAATTCTAATGTTTGGTATGCCGGTACGGGTGAACTATTAAGTACAACTGATAGGAAGTTTAATACTTTTGCCCGAACAACCGGTTTAGGTAACGGAATATTAAAATCCACAGATAACGGCTTAAATTGGTTTCGTTTGCAATCAACAAAAGTACTTGATAATTCAACTTTGAATGATGTATTCCAAGGCGTTTGGGATATAAAAATCGACACAACAAATAACATTGTTTATGCCGCTTGCCACGGTGCAATTATGAAATCAACAGATGGTGGTGATAAATGGGAACCGGCTATTGGTGATTTAAATAATCTGTGCTTTTCTACTGATTTTGAAATTTCCAATTCAGGAATATATTATGCCGCATTAAGTACTATGACACAAACAAGTGAAAAACCTGAATATACCGGCATTTGGAACTCCGAAGACGGTATTCATTGGAATAATATAACACCAACAAATTTCCCTGAATTTACAAGGATTATTAAAATTAAAATAGCACCAAGCAATCCCAACGTCTTATATGTATTAACGGAAATACCCGTACCAATAAATGATGATTTTTATAAATTCCTTGCTTCTCATCATACTTTCTGGAAATACACTTACAATCCTGATACAAAAAAAGGGAGTTGGAAAAATTTAACTGCTAATCTGCCATACCAAGATGTAGCAAATATTAATAAAGCTTTGACACGCGGTTATAACACTTTGGGTGGATACTGCATTACTTTAAATATCAAACCTGATGATGAAAACATTGTATTTATAGGAGGCACAAATCTTTTTAGATCGAATGACGGGTTTGAAACAAACAACTATATAAAAATTGGAGGATATCATAGCTCATTACACCCTGACCAACATTATATAGCATTTTTGCCATCAAACTCAAATGTTTTATTTAGTTGTTCTGACGGTGGAATTACACGTACAAATAACTGTTTGGTATCAGAAGTTAATTGGCAAGAATTAAATAATGATTTAACAAGTTCACAATTTTATTCTGTCGCAATTGATAAAGCAAGTGAAACAGATGAATTGATTGTTGGAGGTATTCAAGATCAAGGCGTAGCGGCAAAAGACACAACTAATTCACAAGCTTGGGAATTCCTATTAGGTGGTGACGGAATGACTTGCTCTATATCCAATAGACGCAAATTTATTATTGTGTCTGTTTATAGCGGACAAGTATTTGGAGGATATTTCACAAATTATGACCAACTTTCTATAAATTACAACCATTATATAATATCAGATAATATGGCTCAGCATTCCGATTTCAATTTTTATACAAATTTTGTTTTGGACACAAATAATAATAATTTCTATATACTCGCAAAAAATGTTATTTGGAGAAACGACGATATTTCAAAAGTTATTTATAACGATAGCTTAAGAAATTTCGGTTGGACTAAATTAGCTAATACTCAGCAAGCTCAAAATCTAAGTATTACCGCATTGGCAATTTCCAAAAATCCCGCCTACAGACTATATTATGGCAACGATAATGGACAAATTTTCAGAATAGACGATGCAAATACCGACAATCCGACTTCTCTTGAAATAACCGGTAATGAATTCCCGCAAGGTGCTTATACGTCTTCAATATTGATTGACCCGAGAAATGCAGATAATGTATTTGCCGTTTTCTCGAATTACAACATAAAAAGCATTTTTTATTCAAGTGATGGGGGTGCTTCTTGGACAAATCAAGGTGGTAACTTGGAAGAAAATCCGGACGGAAGTGGTGCAGGTCCTTCGATTAGATGGATTGATATGTTGTATGTAAAAGATAAACCGATTTATTTTGTCGGAACAAGTTCGGGTTTGTTTTCTACTCTTGATTTAAGTGGAGTAAACACTACTTGGGTCAAAGAAGGTGATAATTCAATAGGCAATGTAAAAATTGATATGATTACAACAAGGGAATTAGACGGCTATGTAGCTATTGCAACACAGGGTAACGGAATATATCAAACATTTGTTAAAAGCTTAGTCAATGTCCAAGACAATCAAATTGCAAACAATATTTATACATCATCTTATCCTAATCCTGCTTCTAATTCTCTCAATATTAAAATGAATCTTCCACAGAATGAATATTTAACGATAAGTATTTATAATTTGCAAGGAAATTTCATCAATGAAATTTACAGAGGTTTTTTGGCAAAAGGTGAAAATACTATTAATGCAGATATTAGCAATTTAAACAGTGGAACATATTTCTATCGAATAAAATCAGATAAATCTACTATCAGTAAAAAATTCCAAGTA
>CAZVPQ010000395.1:0-2757 GCA_964628675.1 uncultured Hyphomicrobiales bacterium
TCATTGCTAATGACGGCACTCATTCATTCCAACAAACTATAAGCGGAGATTACGCTCATTTGACTTCAAGTGATGGTGGCAAAACTTTATGGTGTGTTTATCCCGGATTTACTATGCTTTATACCGATTTGGCAGACCCGAGTAAAACAAGACGATATGCTCGTGATTTTGAAGGGAACGGCGGACTTTGGTTAAGACCTTTGCTTGCCGACCCGAACAATCCTGATATTGCATATTTAGCCGGTGGTGGTACTGATGGATACAATCATATTTGGAAATTAACTTTTAAGGGTGGAGCTATTTCTTCGGAAGAAATGCCGTTCCAATTCAATAATAAAAATGCTGTTTCCGCTCTTGGAATTTCTAATCTAAATAAGCAATTGTTTTATGCTATGACAAAAAACGGCGACTTTTATTATTCTACCGATTTAGGAAAAAATTGGACTAAAACCGAAGACTTCAAAGGTCTCGGAGGTCATTATTTCTATGGCGAAAGCGTTGTACCTTCTAATGTTGACACCAACAAAGTTTATATTGCCGGTAGTGGTTACAGTAATCCCGGAGTTTATGTTTCCACAAACCACGGGCAATCATTTACACCGATTGATAGCGGTTTGCCTAATACTTTAGTCTATCGAATTGCAGTTTCTGAAAATGATGAATATATTTTCGCCGCAACTGCTGTCGGACCTTATGTTTATATTAGCTCAGAAGGTGTTTGGTATGATATGGGCGATATTCACGCCCCGGATCAAACATATTGGTCTGTTGAATATATTCCTGAATTAATGACTGCAAGATTTTGTACTTATGGACGGGGCATCTGGGATTTCCGAATTGAAAATGCGCAAAGAATTAAAGAAGTTGCATTACTCGAGCCTGAAAACAAATCTGAGAATATTTCTTTGGATACTACATTGGTTTGGACTAAATCGGAAAATGCTGACCATTATGAAATCCAAGTTGCAGAGGATTTACTTTTCCAAAAAGTAATTTTAGAAAATTATGATTATAAAGATACTACATTTGAAGTCTCGGGATTAGTACCTAATAAAATGTATTTTTGGCGTGTAAAAGCGGTTAAAGATAAATATATTAGCTCTTGGTCTAATATTTATACTTTTACTACATTATTAATTATGCCGTTTACACCAGAGCTAAATTATCCTGAAGATAAAAAAATACAAGTAGAATTATTGCCTCAGTTTGAGTGGCAAGAAGTGCCCTATTCTTACTATCATTTCCAACTTGCGACAGATAAAAGTTTTGATGAAGCGGATATTTTAGTTGATAAAAACAACATTATAATGAATAGCTATAGCTTGAATTTCTATCTTAAAAACGGTGTTACATATTATTGGCGTGTCAGGGCGGAAAACACAGCCGGTATTAGTGATTATTCCGAATATTATACGTTTACAACTGCAAGAAGTTTGCCTAATCAACCAATATTGGAATATCCTCCTAACGGTTCAAACAAAATCCCGTTGAATGTTACATTGCAATGGGACGAAGTAGAAAATACCGATTATTATACTTTGAATGTAGCCACAGATAATCAGTTTAATAATATAATTATTGATAAGGACTCTATTTATAGCAATTCTTATAAAGTAAATACTTTATTGGATAAAGTCAAAATGTATTTATGGCGGGTAAAAGCAAATAATATTAGCGGTTCCGGAGATTGGTCTGATTTCCGTATGTTTATCACGGGAACTGAACTCGGTGTAAATGAAAACAATTCAATAAATAAATATTTTAAAATTATTCCTAATCCGTTTAGCGAAAAAACAAGTATAAATTTTGAATTATCAAAACAATCAAAAATTAAAATAGACTTATATGATATTCTCGGAAACGAGATAATGAATATTTATAAAGGCAATTTACAAAAAGGTGTATATAGCTTTGCATTAAAATCTTCCGATTTTCAAATATATAAATCGGCAGGAGTATTCTTATTAAAGTTGCAGATTGACAATAAGGTTTTTCTGAGAAAAATCACTTATATACCTTAACTAACTTATTTATAAATAATGGATAAAAGTGAAAACTCAAAAATTTGGTATTTAGAAAATTTTAATATTATGGATTCTTTGTCTAAAAAAGAATTGATGATTTTAAATGATATTACTTCTATGAAAGATTGCCATAAGAATGAAATTATTTACTTGCCTAAAGATAAAGCCGATTCAATTTATTTTCTTAAAAAGGGAAAAGTAAAAATTTACGCAATATCCGACGATGGTCGAGAAATGATTCAAACTATTTTAACCGCCGGTGAAATTTTTGGTGAGTTAGCTGTTACAGGTGAAGGCGATAGAGGATATGTAGCTGAAACGATGGAAGATGCTTTAATGTGTCGAGTTGGTATTAGTGAATTTAAGCAATTATTAAATAACAATCTTCAACTTAATTTCAACATAACAAAGTTAATAGGATTTCGTTTTAGAAAAATTCAGAATAAATTGGAAAGTCTATGGTTCAAAACTGCTCCTGAACGAATTAAGAGTTTTATTAAGGATTTAGTTGATGAGTACGGAAAGGATTTGGGAGAAGAAAAAGTTGTTTCTTTAAATCTAACTCATCAAGATATTGCTAATCTTACAGCTACAACAAGGCAAACTGTAACTTCAACTTTCAATGATTTGGAAAAAGAAGGGATTATTTCATACAATAGAAAAAAAATCTTTATTAGGAAATACGATAAATTATAAAAGTCATACCTCATAAGATAGAGTTTTTGTAATCTAT
>CAZVPQ010000396.1:0-2745 GCA_964628675.1 uncultured Hyphomicrobiales bacterium
AGTTTCAATTCCTCATAGGTAAATAGTAAACCTACAAAAAGTAGTCGATAAACCACACGTTTACTAGTTTCAATTCCTCATAGGTAAATAGTAAACTGTAAAAAATCCTATTTTAATGAACTTATTTATTCAAAATTAATGATTTTATTACTTTCTTCCAAATATAAATTATATTTGTATACTTCTATTGTCAAAGAACTTAGACAAAATTTACAAAATCGTCGATTTAACGTGTTTTTTACTATTTATAAGATCGACGACATTTTGTTTTTATTATATAAACTGTGAATTATCCGATTTTTCTATTCCGATTATTTCTCTTTTGGAATATGACAATGTTCTGAATTCATATATGATTATTGAGTCTTTGTCTTGCTTGATAATATTTTTCAGTTCATGCTTGAGCTTAAACAAGCCTGCTTTTGATATTTCACCTTCAAATACTGAATTTTGTACCCAATTTAAATATCCTCGACATTTTTTTAATGTTTTTACACCTCTTTTGGGCTCTTCTATGTCATAAACTAGTATTACAAACATATATTTTCTTTTACCATAATGAAACAAAAGGTTTGTAGGTTTCTTCATCCATAAAATGTTTTTGGAGTTTGTAAATTTCCATTCTGATTAATCTTCTATAGGATACTTTTCGATTTAGTTTTCTGTGTTTAATTGTTGTTGATAATCTATCTTCAATCTCTTTGACAAATATTTTCCTTCCTTTTTCCGTGAGTAATATTGAGTTCATATCTCTATCAAAATGCTTTTTAGTCAACATTTGTTTGCCGATGAGTTTTAATATTACTCTATCTACAATTATGGGTTTGAATATTTCGGCTACATCTAAATTTAATGAGAATCGCCTAAAATTTGATGTGTGCAAATAACCTATTCTCGGGTCTAAATGAGTTTTATATATTTCGCTAAGAACAATTGTATAAAGTATTGAGTTGCCAAAACTAATTAGTGAATTTAATCGATTTTCGGGTGGTCTTTTGCTTCTTCGCTCAAAAGGAAAATCTTTGTTATTTAAAATCTTATCAAAAGCAGAATAATAAATTTCTCTAATGTTGCCTTCTATACCCATAAGTTCGTTTATGCTGTTAGTTTTGGAAATTGAGTCGGCGATTAGTTGAATTTTTTCGATTTTCTTCTCTATTTTCTTTTCTCTATGTAGATAATATCTCAATACCTGATTAATATTTTCAAAAGCTCCTGTTATAAATAGTTTTGCAAGCTCAAGCCGTTTGTCATCATCAATGTAATATTTTGCTTGTTGTATTATCATATATCCTGAGTTTTTATGCTCTCTTGGATAAAATGTGCCGACATAATATCCATAATAATTGAAATAATGAATTAATATCTCATTTTGAGAGCAGAATTCAAGGAACTTTTTTGTGGCATTTGTTTCACCAAAAATATAAAGTGATGATGTTTGTTCAATAGGAATATATTTTTTACCTTCTTCCGATTCAAAATATAAAGTGTTAGCTTTTCTTTTCAGCTCGCCGTCTTGGAATATATAAATCGGTTTTTTCATATTTTATGCCAAGCAAAATTCATTATAAGCACAAGTTTTACAATAGCCAATCTTTTCAGCAGGCATAGGTTTTTCTTGTGATATTATATGTTCTATATCTTTTATTATCTTTTCTAATTCGTTTTGAGTTTCATCAGTTAATTCAATAGTTTCTTTCTTTTTTTCTTCGGGAAAAAGAAGTTCACCTTTTGCTTTAATACCAGTTTTTGCCAATTCTGATAAATAAAAAAGGAGTTGATATTTTGAACTTACTTTATATTTCGAACTTTTTTTCATTTCACCTACAATTAGCTGATTGTTTTCTTTTTTTATTAGGTCGAATTTAATATTGCCGATTAATATTTCTTTTTTATTTCTTTTATAATGTTGTTCGTGTATAAATCTGCCGATATCAATTGCGTTTTGGTCTTGGTCGGGTTCAATTTTTCTCGACATAAGCCAAACTTCTCTTTTGCAAATAAAATAATACCAGATTAATGTACCGTCAATCATTTTGTTTTTACCAGATTACTGTATTTCCTTTTGTTAAATAACCTGTTGTATAATCGTAATAATCTTCCAATTGATTTAAACTTACATATCCCATATCGAATGCCTCTATCATTGGGGGTAAGTTTTCGCTATTTGCAGAAATTGAAATAACATATTCATTGAATTTCCTTTTGATTTTCAAAAATTCATCTTTAGCTTTCCATCTGTCGTCAATCATAAGTATTTCTTCTTTTCTCTTCCATAATTCTTTTGCCTCTTTATCTAATTCAATAAATACGTCAATTTTTTTATAATCTTTTTCTATTAATCTGAAATCCGATATTGGAATTTTGTCATTATTTTCGCCTGTATAATACAAAGTTGAAATGCTTTTCAATAGCTTATTTGATTCCTCATGATTTAATCTTTTCTTAATCAAGTGGTAGTAATTTTCTATTAGCGACAGAATTTCTCTTTCGTCATAAAATTCTTTATTTTTTAACAGGCTAACGGTAACGTCGAGTTTTATATTTTCATAAATAAAAGAGGAATATTTTTTACCGGATTCATTTATAAGAACAATAATATTAGTTGCTCCTTTATTATCCGAGTTGTTTCGGTTACATCTGCCTGCTGATTGAATAATAGAATCAAGTGGTGCCAAATCTCGATAAACAACGTTAAAATCAATATCTACTTCCGTTGCACCCAAAACTCCGACGTCGAGCATA
>CAZVPQ010000397.1:0-2741 GCA_964628675.1 uncultured Hyphomicrobiales bacterium
AATACCAAAGGCAATGATTACTATGGGGGCAGGTGCTATTGGAGTGGAATTTGCATATTTATATAATGCTTTCGGCACTCAAGTTACTATTATAGAAATGATGGATAGGATTTTACCTATTGAAGATGCTGATATTTCAAAGGAATTGACAAGAAACTACAAGAAAAATAAAATTAAAATTATGACTAATACGAAAGTATTATCAGCAAAGAAAAAAGGGAAAATCGTTGAGGTTAAAATTCAAAAGAAGGACGGTAGCGAAGATATTTTGGAAGCTGAAATTGCTTTAAACGCCATTGGTATTCAAGCAAATATTGAAAATATAGGTTTGGAAAATTTAGGTGTTGAATTGAACAGAGGATTTATTAAAGTAGATCAAAATTTAAAAACTAATATCGCAAATATTTTTGCTATCGGTGATGTTGCCGGACCGCCTTGGTTGGCTCATAAAGCATCTGCCGAAGCTATAGCTTGTGCAGAATTTATTGCAGGGCATAGTAATGAAGGTATAAATTACAAGACAATACCCGGATGTACTTATTGCAATCCGCAAGTTGCCAGCATAGGTCTTACCGAATCTCAAGCCAAAGAACAAGGATATGATGTAAGGATAGGCAAATTTCCATTCACCGCGAGCGGCAAAGCACACGGTATTGGTGAAGCAAAAGGATTTGTAAAAATTGTTATTGATAATAAATATGATGAAATACTTGGTGCTTCTATGATTGGTCCCGATGTTACGGAACTTATCGGTGAAATTGCTATTGCTATGTCTTCTGATGCAAGCGCAAAAACTTTATTTAAAACTATTCATGCTCATCCGACTTTGAGTGAAGCAATTATGGAAGCATCAGCACAAGCTTATAATGAAGCTGTGAATATTTAAAAAATTTATAGATCTAAAAAGTAGAAGTGGATTTATATATCAACATCATCTTCTACTTTTTCTATAGATCTGATGCCGCTAACACCAATTACTTTTGTAAATATATTATTAAATTCTTTTTCATTATTTAGATGTACATAAACAAGAGCCTCAAGATTAGAATTTTCATTTAATAAGAAAATTCTTCTTATTCTATCTTTGCCGATTTTTGATTTAATATCCTCTAACAGCCCAACTCTATATTGCCCTTTAAATCTGATTTTAATATCATTGCCTGTGCTAACTTCTTTGGCTTCTTCGGAATTAAATTGATGAGTTTTAAAATAGTAATATAGTTTAATGATAGCTTTAATCGTAATAACAAAATTATCCCATTCAATATTAGGTTGGCTTTTTGAAGAAGTAATTAATTCTACATTATCATTATCTTTTAATTCATAATCCAAATTCTTTATTTCTTTATTAACTTTTGCAGATATACAATGGAATGCTACTTCGTCGGAAACAGCAAAAGCTAAGTCTATAATACTGGATCCTTTTGGTAGTGAATATTCTTTGTCTGAATAATGAACTTGTATATCATCGTCATATAAATTTCTATGAATTGAACCCCATATTTTTTGAATAGCATCATTTTCACCATCATTAATAATATCTTTCATCCAATCAATCCAATCGGAAATTTCATTTTCCGAGTAGTTGAATGGTTTAGCGGCTTTTTCCAAAGAATGCGAGCCGGCAACTCCTTTTTCAATAATTGTTTCAGTTTCCTCAGTTCTGATTATAACTTCTACAAGTTTTCTGCCGGGACCGATATGTTTTGAATGTAATGCTCGATATAAATTTACTTTCGGTCTTGCAATGTAATCTTCCAAAGAACTAACCGGACCAAACACATTTGCAATAATTCCATAAGCTCTATATGCTTGAGAATAGTCATTGGTTGTTAGATTGATTACTATTGAATAGAAATTATCTATATCATTAAGTTCGTTACCTTGCTCAAGCATTTTATATATTTCGTAAATGTGTTTATGCTCAATAGTTAATATATGAGGTACATTTCTTTCGTTGAGCTTCAACATAATTCGATTAAGAAAAGATCTTATGTATTTAATAAATAATTCCTGTTTTTCTCTCAATTTTTGCCTGATTTCACAGAAAACATCTTTATTAAGGAAATAAAGGGATAAATCTTCTAAATTTTTTAATATATTGATTAACCCTAATCTTTGAGCAAAAGGCACATAAAAATGGATTGTTTCCTCAGCAATAGCTTTTCTTCTGTCTTCGCTCAAATATTCAAGAGTTCTCATATTGTCAAGTCTGTCGGCTAATTTAATGATAATAACCCTAATATCCTTTATCAGAGCCATAAACAATTTACCATAAGTTGCCGCCTTGTCTAATTGCAATGTTTCACTACCCTTGATTTTAGTAAGCCCATCAACCAATTCAGAAACTTCCTCTCCAAATTCCATTTTAATTAGATCAACAGTAACATAATCAACATCTTCAACAGTATCGTGCAAAATTGCCGCGATAATACTTTCATTGTCTTTAATATAAAAATTTCTTAAAAGTATTGTCGCGACTTTTAAAGGATGTGTAAAAAAAGGCTCCCCGCTTTTTCTAAATAAACCTCTATATGCCCAATGACCGAAAAAAAATGCTTTAGTAATTTTATTCAAATTAGGATTTTCTATGTGCTTAATACATAGAGTTAGTAAGTATGATAAATCTTGATTCAAATCTTTCCCAAATGGATTGAATTTTTCTACTGGAATCTCGTAATTCTCAGTATAATTGATATTTTTAGGCATATTTATTTTCTCTTTACAAAAAATATTAATTA
>CAZVPQ010000398.1:0-2727 GCA_964628675.1 uncultured Hyphomicrobiales bacterium
ATCTTTCTTTTCTTTGTTTCCAATCTGGCATTACCATTGTCATAAAATTATAAAACCATTTGTTATGTGAAGGATACTTGAGATGAACAAGTTCATGCATAATCACATATTCAATGCAATGAATAGGAGCTTTGATTAATTCAAGATTTAATAATATTTTGTTTTTATCTTTTATGCAAGAACCCCAACGGGATTTCATTAATCTTATATTCAGATTCGGTTTTTTAATCCCATACTTTTCTAATCTCAAAAGGTATCTATCAATAATTTGATTATATTTTATTTCAGCATGTTTTCTATACCATTGATAAAGACAATTTTTAATGATGTCAGAATCTTTCCTATTCTGCAAGTAAATTTCAAAATATTTTTCTTTTAACTTAACATCTTTTTTATCATCTTGTTATACTTTCAATCTATACTGCCGTCCTAAATACCTATTGTGATTCTCCGGACAAATGTTGCTTTGGTGGAGTTAAGGGTTTAAACTGATTAAAGAAATTCTGTTGCTTTATTATCCAAGAGGCTCTTTTTATTAACTTTCAAGTATATTTCATCAATATTTTTGTTTGGAGCAGAATATACAAGTACCTTATTATCAGGACTTACTGTTATTCTTGGATTTTTTCTTTTCTTTTTTTTAGTTATTTTCAATATTCAAAATTTGATAAATAGCCGTTAATATTTCATCGACTTCAATTAAATTCATACAATTGAAATGATATTTCGGGCATTCTTCCCTCCCAATATGAGTACAAGGTCTGCAAGGCAAATCTTTCTCAATAATTTTGTATTTCGTGTGATAAGGAATAAAACCGAATTCTTTTACAGTAGAGCCGAAAATAGCAACTACAGGGATTTTACGAGACGCGGCAATGTGCATAATACCTGTATCATTTGTAACTACAATATCGCTTGTATCAATAATATTTGCAGTTTTTAATATGGATTCCGATTCAGAATAATCGTTGATTTCTTTATTAATTTTTGATTTGATAAAATCAGTAACTTTTTTATCTTTGACGCCACCAATTAAATTAATTTTGAATTTCCCGGATTTATTTAATTCATCAATTAATTCGATAAATTTCTCCTCGGGCAATCTCTTTGTTTTATGAAAAGCTCCGGGTGCAATTGAAACAGAATAAATTTCTTTACTATCTTTCTTCACTTTTAATAATGGCGGATAAACCTTCTCTCCTTTTTCTTCTTTGAACCATAACTCCAAATGAGCATCAATATTATCAATACCCAAACTATGAGCTGTATTTATATATAAATCCGGAATCGGTATTATCTGTTTAAGAAGAGATTTTTTTGCATATACCAAAGACAATTTGTGAAGTCTTAATTTATTTACAAAAAGGTAGGATTTACTCAAACCGCTTCTGAAAATTTTAGACCTTAGATTTCTTTGCAAATCAATCACAACATCATAATATCCGTTTTCCAAATTTTCTTTTAATTCTTTTTTAAAGTCGGCAATTTCTTTTATTGTACTTGTTTTATCATATTCAATTAATTTATCAATTCTCGGATTATATTTATAAATCTCAGCAAATTTTTTATCGACTGCAAAATGTATTTCGGAATTAGGATATTTCTTTTTTATCTGCAATGGCAATGCCGTTGATAATATAACATCACCCATAGAACTTAATCTTATAATGAGAATTTTTAACTTTTTTTCAACTTCATACATAAAAAACTTTTCAAAAATAAAAATTGTGTTTAACTTGCATTACAAAATTAAGAATTTTTGTAATTATTTATAGATGTAATATGAATTTCTCAATAGAAAATAAAGATAATCTCGTAATCTTCACACTTAAAGGTCGTAATTTAGATTCCGAAATTTCTGCAAAATTAAAAGCAGAATTATTAATTGTTTGCCAACCCGACATCAAGGGATTGGTTTTTGATTTATCCGAAATAGAATATGTAGATTCTAGTGGTTTGGGAGCTTTGCTATTAGCAAATAGACAGCTATCGGATTATGAAACTCCTATCATTTTAGTTGGAGTTCAGGAAATGGTAAAATCTATGCTAAGCATTTCCCAATTGACAGATTTATTCATTATGCTTGATTCTCAAAAAGAAGCCATTGATTATTTTTCAGAAAAAAAGGAACTTTAAAAGTTCCTTTCTGAATAAATTATTGAACCGGACCATCTCGCTCCGGATAAGGTGGCAAAGGTAAGGAGTTGGGAATACCCATCAAAGGAATATCTTTGCGCAAAGGATGTATTGGCTCCGAAGTTTCCGGATAATTATAATCCTCAGGCATATAAAACCTTCTTAAATTTGGATGTCCTTCAAATTTGATTCCGTACATATCCCAAGTTTCCCGTTCATACCAATTTGCACTTTCCCATATTGATGTAACAGAAGGACAATTCTCATCACCATCAGGAAGAGGTACTTTAATTCTCACTCTTGACTTATATTCATTAGAGTATAGAAAATATACAACTTCAAATCTCGGAATTTTTTTATTATACCAATCAATAGCTGTTATATCAATAAGCATATCGAATTTTGTTTCGGGATTATCTCTCAAACCCTTTGCAAAATCAAGTAGCTGTTCTTTGGGAATTATCAGGGATAGTTGCCCTCGATGTTCATAAACTTCCAAATCATTATAAATATTTTTTGCAACTTCAATCACTTTATCATTTTCTAATGGCATATTATTCTCTGAATAATAAAAAAATTCCAATTAAAATT
>CAZVPQ010000399.1:0-2706 GCA_964628675.1 uncultured Hyphomicrobiales bacterium
AAGAAGATGGAAGCAAAAAAACAAGAATTAGTAAATAAATATACTTTCTAAGGGGCTTTGCGAAGCCCCTTTTTTTATGATTTATTATTGATTAAAGTATTATTTATCGTTTTTTTTTATTATTTTACATTATGGAACAAGTTGTAAATATAACAAATAAAAACAGTCAGAAAAATGATTTGAAATATTGGTTGAGCAAAACACCAACTGAGCGTTTAAAAGCATTAGAAGAGTTAAGAAATCAATATTTAAGGACTTTACCAGAAAATGAACGACGACTTAAAAGAGTTATTAGAGTTATTAAACGAAAAAAAAGTTAAATATCTTGTTGTTGGTGGTTATGCCGTAGCTTTTTATGGTTTCCCTCGATATACAGGAGATATTGATATTTGGTTTAAACCTAGTGCTAAAAACGTAAACAAACTTTTAGATACAATAAATGCTTTCGGGTTTGCTTCTATACAATTGTCAGTTAAGGATTTTATGGAAAAGGACACTATAATACAATTAGGGTATCCACCGAATAGAATTGATTTCTTGAACAATATTGATGGAGTAAATTTTGATGAATGCTACAAATCAAGAAATATTTATGAATTTGAGAATATCAAAATTAATTTGATTTCAATTGAAGATTTAATAAAAAACAAAAAATCTTCAAATAGAACAAAAGACAAACTTGATCTGGAAAATCTTTTATGATTTTTTTCTTCGTTTTTTAACTTTCCCTTCCAAGCTTTTCAGTTTTTGGATTTCATCTCTTAGTTCTGCGGCACGCTCAAAATCCAATTCTTTGGCAGCATTTTTCATTTCAATAAACATTTGCTCTTGAAGCTCATCTCTTTGTTCATTTGTCAAGTAACCGTAAAGTGGCTCTGCGGCTTTTTGTTTTTTCTTCTTTTCAGATTCTTCATATTTATGTACTTTATGAGCTTGAATATCGGCAACGGAAGTGGAACTCAATATTTCTTCCAATGATTTATAAACAGTAGTAGGGTTAATGTTATGCTCTTTGTTGTACTCAATTTGCAATTTTCGTCTTCTATTAGTCTCGTCCATTACTGCTTGCATAGATTTAGTAACTCTATCGGCATACATAATAACCAAACCTTCGGCATTTCTTGCTGTTCTGCCTGCTACTTGCATTAATGAACGTTCGCTTCGCAAAAATCCTTCTTTGTCGGCATCAAGAATAGCAACTAATGAAACTTCGGGCAAATCCAAACCCTCTCTTAATAAATTTACACCAACAATAACATCAAAGGTTCCAATACGTAATCCCCTGATAATTTCAACTCTTTCAAGTGAAACGATATCGGAATGGATATATGTTACTTTTATTTGTAAATTTTGCAAATATTCCGCCAAATCTTCAGCCATTCTTTTAGTCAATGTAGTAATTAATACTCTTTCCTGTTTTTCCGTTCTAATACGTATTTCATGGATTAAATCGTCAATTTGATTTTTTACGGGTCTTATGCTGATTTCCGGGTCTAATAGTCCTGTCGGTCTAATGACTTGTTCGACTATTACACCTTCGGTTTTTTCAAATTCATAAGGTCCGGGAGTGGCACTTACAAAAATTACATTTTTCATCAAAGATTCGGTTTCTTCGAATTGCAAAGGTCTATTTTCCAAAGCAGATGGCAATCTAAATCCGTGTTCAATCAAGTTAGATTTTCTTGCCCTGTCGCCATTATACATAGCTCTTAGTTGTGGAACAGAAACGTGGCTTTCGTCAATAACCAATAAGTAATCTTCGGGGAAGAAATCAAATAAACATTGGGGTCTGTCGCCGGGTTTTCTATTGGATAAATACATAGAATAGTTTTCAATTCCCGAGCAATAACCCACTTCTTTCATCATTTCCAAATCGAATAAAGTTCTTTGTTCCAATCTTTGAGCTTCGATTAATTTATCTTGCTCTCTTAACTCTTTCAATCTGATATATAAATCTTCTTTAATGTCTTTCATTGCTTTTTCCAATTGGCTTTCGGAAGTAACGAAAAGTTTGGCAGGAAATAATGTTGTTTGTTGTATGTTATTGACAACTCTGCCTGAAACGGCATTAATAATACTCAGCTTTTCAATTTCATCACCGAAAAACTCAATTCTGATAGCTTCTTCATCTTCATAAGCAGGAATAATATCAATAACATCACCCCTCACTCGGAAAGTACCGCGAGTAAATTCAAAATCATTTCTCGTAAAATGCATATCGGTAAGTTTATATAAGAATTCTTTTCTTGAAATTTGGTCACCGATTTTTAATGGATATAAATGAGCTAAAAAATCTTCTTTTCTACCGATACTATAAATGCAACTTACAGAGGCGATAACGATTACATCTGTGCGACCTTCAATTAATGAACTCGTAGCTTTAAGTCTTAATCTGTCGATTTCATCATTAATCGAAAAATCTTTTTCAATATAAGTATCGGTAGTCGGAATATATGCTTCGGGTTGATAATAATCATAATATGAAATAAAATATTCCACTGCATTTTCGGGAAAGAAATTTTTGAATTCACTATATAATTGTGCCGCAAGAGTTTTATTTGGTGATATAATTAAAGTCGGCTTTTGAACTGCTTCTATAACTTTTGAAATAGTATATGTTTTACCCGAACCCGTAACGCCAAGCAAGACCTGAAATTTCTCGTCATTTTTGATTCCATTGACGAGTTCTTCAATTGCTTTCGGTTG
>CAZVPQ010000400.1:0-2694 GCA_964628675.1 uncultured Hyphomicrobiales bacterium
CCAATTCTCTTTTTATTGCAAATTCTATGACTTCATTTACATTTTTGGTTTCCATTAAAATTCTCCTAATTTATAATTTAAGTTATTAGTATAAAAATCTTTATGATTTTACGATTATTATTTCAATTTATTTTAAATAAAAGATATTTCGAATTAATATATTTAAAATTTATGAAAATATTTACTTATCAATTAATCTTCTATATTGTCTATTTCTTTCCTCTCTTTTAAAACAGGATATAAGGCATTTTCGTCAACAACAAAATCTTTTTGGAAAGGATTGAATGTTCGTACACCTGAGCGTTGCACAATAAAAGAAGCAAAAACAGACGAAAATACTAATGGTAATATTAAATTATAATTCCTGCTGATTTCAAATAATATTATCCCGCCAGCCAAAGGCACCTGAAATGTACCTGCTAAAACGGCTCCTGCACAAACCAAAGCATAAAGACCGGGAGAAGCTCCGGGATACACTAATTGCAATACGGATCCGAGCACAAATCCAAACATCGCCCCAACTTTCAAAACAGGTGCCATAGTGCCACCAACACCGCTACTCGCTAATGAAAATGCATTGGAAATTGGTTTTAATATTACTGTGGCTATGGAAACAAATATTAACAAGAAAATAATATTATCTTTGGAAAGTAAGTTCGATAAATTTTGGAGTAATGAATTTTGAATTAAAGGCAAACCATTGCCTGCTATTACATCATTTATCGGACTATAAGTTGTTTCAAGCATAGTAGGTAAAAACATCAAAAGTATTCCTGCCATCAAACCACCAATAGCAGGTCGCAAAATTTCGGGAAACCTTTTTACTGTATCAACAGTCCATTTTGATGTTTTATTAAAAGTTTTTAGGTAATAAATAGCAACAAAACCACTCAACATACCGGCAAGTGCCAGCAGAAAATAATCAGGCAAATTCACATTTGTTATTTCAGGTGATACAATCAATGGATTATTGCCTACTAAAATTCTTGTTGTTGCTGTCGATAGAACAGACGATATAACTAAGGGTGCAAAAGCTCTAATACTTGTTCCTCCGATAATTGCTTCCAAAGCAAAAACAATACCTCCTAAAGGAGCATTAAAGATTGCGCTTATTGCCGCCGCTGCACCCGAACCACATAATATTCTTAATTGCTGTGGACGCAATCTCAAAATTTGTGCAAATGTAGAACCCAAAGATGACCCCAACACAATCGTCGGTCCCTCACGTCCTGCTCCACCACCTGACCCTATTTGCAGAGCGGCATAAAATATTGATTTCAATGAATTTCGCCAATCCATTTTGCCATTTTTATAAACCAAAATATGTATTAACGAATCCAATCCTTCTATAGTCGCATTTCGGAACATTGTTTTTTGCAGAATACCAACACCCAAACCACCGAGAGCAGGTATCAAAGGAAGAACTATCAACTGCCAATGTATTAATGTTCCTGCTTCATGATATATCTCATGAAAAAATGTTTCTCCGTATTCCATAGCCCAATGGAAAATAGCCACAGCAAAGCCTATAAGTATGCCAACTAATCCCGCACTTATCAATAATCCCCAATCTGTATGCCTGTATCTTCTGATATGTCCGAGAGCTTCAAACGACGACCTTTTAGTCAATATTTTGAATTGCAATAAAGTAGGGAGATGACGTTTGATAAGTTGGAAAGCAGTATCAAACGGATTATTCATTCGCTTGGTGGATTTATTTTCATTATTTCCGGACTTGTTTTCCATCAACTATTCTTAGAATTCTTTTTTCAAAATCATATAAATATAGAATTCAAAAATAAACAATGATTAGATAAGATAGACAATATTCTCGAAATTTATTAAATTTATTTTAGCATTATATTTGTCTTATTTTTCATAAATTTGAAAATTATTATAGTGAAATATTTTTGAGATAGCTAATGCATTATACATTTACAAATGATGACATTGAAAAAATTAGCGGAATACTGCAAACCGAAGTACAAAACAATGATAATAATTGGACTTGGCGGGTAAATAATCCAGTGACTAAACAGTCATTTGTGATTTCTATCAATAATAATGTTGCTTTATCTGATAATGTGGCAATTTCGGTTATATCAATTCAAACCAAACAGGGTTACTATGAATTGCACGATTGCATTGCTTATCTTGTTTTCGAATCCGACGAAATAATTTTTGTGCAAGCTTCCGACAAATATGTATCTTGTTTAGTAATCAGCAAGCAAGGCACTTGTTCGATGTATTCCAATATTAGCCGCGATATATTAAAAGCCGATTTCAACAAATTAGACCCTGCAATATTAATGTCTGCAATGCAATTATCTTTAACAGAAAGCGTGCTGAGTTAATAAGAATAGTTTTTAATCAATTTTCACTTAAATCGTAGATTGTTTTTACTTTCAAATTAATTGGAAACGATATTTCTATTGTATAAGATTCCCAACTAGAAGGATACATCTCGCCCCCAAAAGTATAAAATGCACTTTCATAAAAATCAATACAGATATTTTCGGGGTTGGATAATAAATTAATTTTCTAATCATATATTATATTTATATTTGTCATAATAGTATTCTCTTTTTCTTGTTGGATTTCTACCGTAAAAGCCCAAGTATTTTTATCACTTATACCTCTGAACTCCTTTGTCTCGGCAAAAAGAATTGCTCCTTTGTCTATGTTTATATAGTA
>CAZVPQ010000401.1:0-2692 GCA_964628675.1 uncultured Hyphomicrobiales bacterium
ATATTTGCAGAAGCCGGAACAGAATTTAATATTGATTCACCAAAACAACTCGGGCATATTCTTTTTGAAAAACTTATGATACCACCTGTAAAGAAAACAAAAACAGGCTATAGCACAGATGTACAAGTATTAACACAATTAGCCGATATTTATCCGATTGCTCAAATGGTTGTGGATTATAGGCAATTAGTTAAATTAAAATCGACTTATGTAGAAGCTCTTCCGAAATTAATAAATCAAGATACAGGCAGAATACATACAACTTTTAACCAAACTATTGCCGCAACCGGAAGACTTTCATCAACTGACCCAAACTTGCAAAATATTCCTATCAGAACAGAATTAGGCAGGAAAGTCAGAATGGCATTTGTCCCTCAAAACAGCTCCGATTTCATTGTTTCGGCAGATTATTCTCAAATTGAACTTCGCATTATGGCATATTTTTCCAAAGACGAACATTTAATCAATGCTTTCAAAGAGGGCTTGGACGTTCACTCTGCCACTGCATCTATATTATTCGAGAAATCATTGGACGAAATAGACAAAAAAATGCGTAGAGTTGCCAAAACCGTAAATTTTGGTATAATGTACGGTTTAGGCAGTTTCGGTTTAGCTCAACGGCTTGGCATAAGTCGAACGGAAGGCAAAGATATTATTGATAATTATTTCGATAAATATCCGGGCATTAAAAGATATATGGAGGAAACAAAGAAAAAAACACAAGAATTAGGTTATTCGGAAACATTGTTGGGACGTCGAAGATATTTTCCTGAAATTTTAAACAAAAATCATAATCTTAGGAATGCCGCCGAAAGAGCCGCTATCAATATGCCTATTCAAGGCACCGCCGCCGATATGCTGAAAATTGCTATGATTAAAGTCAATAATTCAATGATAGCAAACAATATGAATTCATTAATGACAATTCAAGTTCACGACGAGCTTGTTTTTGAAGTTCCTGAAAATGAGCTTGACAAAATGAAAGAAATAATTAAACAAGATATGGAATCCGCAATGCCCTTAGACGATATTCCAATCACTGTGGATATAGGAGTAGGCAAAAATTGGTATGAAGCACATTGATTTTTAAAATTATATCCAATCTGTTGTTAACTTGTCAATTTTTTTCATAGTTTTCACTGTATAATCCAAAACCCCAACAACATCAATGAAATGCTGGATATCATCACTCGAAAGAATAATCCCGTGCTTTTTTCTTTCCTTCAGCCATTTGCTTAATACTTGATAACTACCAATATAAAATTCCCAAATTGCTAATGGAATAGACTCAAAATATCTATCATTATTAATCCAAACCTTGCCTTTGTCATATTCCACTTTTTCCACTTTAAAATTATTCCCTTTACCATTAATCCGGTATGTATTCCCACTATTTGTTTTATCAAACAAATGATGTTGTATCAATTCCAAACCGATTTTTGAAAGTTTCTTGAATTGTTTTTCATCATCAGTAAACGGTATTCTCGGAAAATCAATTTTGAGAAATTCAATATATTTTGCTCTATAAGTCGGGCTATGTAAAATTGCATAAATATATCCTAAAATATCTTCAGGACTATATTCATTCTTATATTTATTTTTGATAAACAGTAGGAATTCTTTTGTAAAGTTGTCTCGTTTAGTGAATTTCTTCTTATTCTTCTCTCCTGCAAAATATTCAATTTCCGCTTCTTTAACTCCGATAAATATTTTTTCTTCACCGTTAGCAATAATATAAAGAGGAAAAATATAAGTCATATCAGTTATTGAATGACGACAAGTTAAAACTTTAGTTATAGATAATTGAGGATAATTATTTTTAATTTGTTTTCCAACACACAAAATCAAATTTGATTTATCTACATTCTTCATAATACTTAATCTTGCTCTTTGCAATTTTTTTACATCATAAAGAATTTTTCGATTATCAAAAGGTCTATAAAAATAATCTTCAACAAATTCTTGTTGGCTATGTGAAAATTCGGATTCATTAAATTTGACGAATTCATCGTCTTTTCCCGATGCTATACCAATGTTAGACAACTTGAAGATAGATTTTAAATGCCAAAATTTCTCATACTGCTTTTTAAAACTAAAATCTTTTGGTGCAAAGAAAAAATACTTTTTTTCAGGTTTGAGTTTTTGCCAATTAGTATTATTAATATCGTGATTCCAAAGATAATTATATTTTTCTTTCTTTTTGCCAAAAAGGTCAAAATAATAAACTTTACATTTTGTTTGTATTTTTTTCTTTCGAGTTTTCATTTATCATACTTTCAATAAAAAAATCGGTCTAATCAAAAAGAGATTGCTGAACACCGGAATTATTTTCAGATTGCATTCTCTCCGGAAATGTATATCGAACGTTTATCAAAGTACCATATTCATCGGTTTTATCATATTCCGGATTATAATCTTTACTTGCTTTTTCTTCTTTCCTTTTTATAAGAGCTTCATTATATGCTTTTATTAATTCGTCATAATCTTTGAGTAGTCGGTCGGCGTAATCATCGGCATAGTGGAAATCGTGTCTCCAATCTTTTAACATTTTAATTGTAATACATTTTTTAGTTTTTTCAATAGATACAATTCTATCAACATTATAAGCCTCTCCTTGGAAATGAAAATATGTCATAATTAATCCTCCATCTAATAATGCTATTAACAAATATAATTTAATCTTATAATTTAT
>CAZVPQ010000402.1:0-2692 GCA_964628675.1 uncultured Hyphomicrobiales bacterium
ATTTTTTTATATAGAGTTGTAAATATTATTTCGGTATAAAAAGAAACAAATATATTATCGTTTAAAAACAAGTTTAATTTAATCTTCTGATTTATAAAATTATTATTTATAAAATTAAAAAAATTATCACAATATTAAAAATTATCACTTATTTCTATTATTTTTGTTTATTATGTAATGAAATATAATTGATAAAGGAATTTATGCACTCTGGAAATTTTGTTTTAGTCTTGCATACTCATTTGCCTTGGGTAATTCATCACGGCACTTGGCCCCATGGTGTAGATTGGCTAAATGAAGCTGTCGCAGAATGTTATATACCTCTCTTGAATAAATTTCACGAATTATTAGATGAAAATATTCAACCGAAAATTACAATGGATATTTCTCCAATTCTTTGTGAGCAATTGGAAAGCCCCGATTATCCTGAAATATTTAAGAAATATTGTGATGACAAAATAGCTTGGGCAAAAAAAGATGAGAAAAAATTTAAAGAAATGGGCTATGACCCACATCATATTTATTTAACTCAATTTTGGCAAGAATGGTATAATGATAGAAAAAATAATTTTATATTCAATTACAATTCATCAATTGTTAAGTCATTAAGAGAATTGCAAGATAACGGTGCTATTGAAATAGCTACTTGTGGAGCAACTCATGGTTATTTACCATTATTACCGACAGACAATAGCATAAATTTGCAAATTGAAGCGGCGGTTAATAACTACAAAAAACATTTCGGAAGAAAACCACGTGGTATTTGGTTGCCCGAATGTGCTTATCGACCATCTTATGATTGGAAATCACTATTGCCTATTGCTCCTTATCATTTCCCGAAATTACGTCCGGGAATTGAACAATTCCTCGCAAAATTTGATATACAATATTTCTTTACCGACCAAGATTTGACCGACAGAGCTAATCCTCTCGGTGTTTTTATTGACAATGCAAAAGAAGTTTTTGTTAGTAAAGAGTCCCCTGATTTTAAACCTTTACCGGGTACATTCAAGGATTTGCTATATAAACCTTATATAGTCAGTTCAAGTGAAAAAGTTGAATACGGCACATCTTCAGTATATACCCGTCATAAGAAAATAGCTATGCAAGTATGGAGTGGTGAGGTCGGCTACCCGGGCGAACCCGATTATCTTGATTTTCATAAAAAACACTTCGGTTCTATGCTGAGATATTGGAGAGTTACTGACAATAAAGCTGATATGATGTATAAAACCTTGTATCACCCTGATTGGACACGGGACAAAGTAGATTTGCAAGCAAATCATTTCATTCATCATATTGAAAATACATTAAATCATTATAATAATTCAACAGGTAATTTCGGTACTTTATGCACTCCGTTTGATACTGAATTATTTGGTCATTGGTGGTTCGAAGGTCCCGAATTTTTGAAAGCAGTTATCAAAGGTTTGCATTTTTCACCTTATGTTAATACTGCAACCGCTTCGGAGCAACTAATACGCATAAATCCGAGTGAAGTATTTCAACTCCCTGAAGGTTCTTGGGGTGAAAATAACAATCATGATGTATGGAGCAATGAAGAAAACAAATGGACTTGGGAAATTATTTATAATAATGAAAATAGATTCAGAGGAATTATTTCAAAAATAAATTTAGAAGAAATAAACCCTTTGACAAGAAGAATTTTAACTCAAGCACTAAGGGAATTAATGCTTTTAGAATCATCTGACTGGCAATTTTTGATTCATACTCAATCGGCAAAAGATTATTCAGAGCAAAGAGTTTCTTTCCATCATTCTGATTTTAATAAATTATGTAATTTGACGGAAAAATATTTAGATATTGACGAACTTGAAGATAAGGATAAAAAATATCTCGAAGTAACTGAAAAAAGAAATTCTCCCTTTCCTGAATTAAAACTTGAATGGTGGTCTGATTTACAAGATAACTTATGAAAATAGGCAGAAGAATATTTAAAAATATGCTTTCCCTTTCTGTTGCCGAAGCGGCAAACAAAGGTATTGCACTAATAACTACAGCATATTTGGCAAGGATTTTAACTCCCGATGGTTATGGTATTATCGGTTGGGCGAATGCTTATATTATTTATTTTGTTTTCTTGGTTGATTTGGGATTCAATGTAGTTGGACCTCGTGAAATTGCCAAGGCTCCCGAGAAAATCAAAAAATATGTTAATAATATTACGAGTATTAAGTTTTTATTTGCTTTGATTCTCTATTCTGCACTTGCCATATCAGTTTATTTTATCAATAAACCAATAGAAATCAAAAGTATAGTTTTAATATACGGATTAAATATCTTCGCTAATTCTATCTTATTCAATTGGGTCTTTCAAGGTATTGAAAAGATGGAGATTATTGCTATCAGACAAGTTGTTACAAGCTCACTTACATTAATCGGCGTTTTGCTATTTGTCCATAGTCCATCGAATGTAATAACCGCCGTATCAATTATTGTTGCTTCGCTTCTTATAAATTCAATATGGATGCTCTTATATTATATAAAAAGATATGGAGCAGTTAAATTTGAATATGATTTTACTTTTTGGAAAGAATTGTTGCAATCTTCAATCCCTGTTGCATTGACAATTTTTATAACCATATTATATAATTATTTTAGCACTTTCTT
Source organism: uncultured Hyphomicrobiales bacterium (assembly GCA_964628675.1). GTDB lineage: Bacteria > Bacteroidota > Ignavibacteria > Kapaibacteriales > UBA2268 > CAZVPQ01. The sequence continues at coordinate 2,632 of CAZVPQ010000402.1, forward strand.
ATTAGGCTTATATCGTAGTGAATTTGAAACAGGTATATTTACCGCCGCGTTTAAAGTAATG
>CAZVPQ010000403.1:0-2688 GCA_964628675.1 uncultured Hyphomicrobiales bacterium
ATTATAAAGTAGTAAATTTGTAATTCTTTATTATGAAATAGATTGTTTGATTTGGAGATTTTAAATGATTACTAAAACAGAAAAAGCTGAAATAATTAAAAATTTTGGTGAGAATACTAATGATTCAGGCAAACCTGAAGTACAAGTTGCAATTTTTACGTCAAGAATTAATGATTTGACAAAACATCTCATTAAAAACAAAAAAGACCATCACACTCGTCGAGGTTTGATACAGATGGTTAGTAAAAGGCGTAAGCTTTTAAATTATTTGATGAAAAAAGATATTACTCGTTATCGTAGGATAATTGCAGATTTATCTTTGAGAAAATAAAATGTAAACGGCGTATATTCTACGCCGTTTTATGTATTTCCAACATTATTAGTACGACAATCGTCTATAAATTTAATTAAGAATTTATCCTATTTATTAGAAAGTATATATATGCAAAAAATTGAAGTTTCCATTGATTTTGATGGTAAAACATATTCATTAGAGACTGGACGCTTTGCTAAATTTGCAAGCTCCGTTATGGTTCGTTGTGGCGATAGTATGGTACTTGTTACTGCTGTTGCTTCAAGACAAGAAAAAAAAGATATTGACTATTTGCCACTTCAAGTTGAATATAGAGAAAAAACTTCTGCTGCCGGAAAATACCCCGGTGGATTTTTAAAACGCGAAGGAAGACCCAGCAATCATGAAATTTTATGTTCTCGTTTAATTGATAGACCTATCAGACCTATGATTCCACAATCGTGGTCCTTTGAAACTCAAATATTAGCTACTGTATTTTCTTTTGACCCCGAAGTCAATCCTGATACAATGGGTATGGTTGGTGCTTCAGCGGCTCTAATGATTTCTGATATTCCTTATGACGGTCCTATTTCAGAGGTTAGAGTTGGTAGAATTGATGGCGAATTTGTTATCAATCCATCGTTCGAACAATTAAAAAATTCTGATATAGATATGACTGTTGGTGGTACGGATTCCTCTATTGTTATGGTTGAAGGCGAAAGTGATGAAATTTCCGAACAAGACTTTTTGGACGCTTTAGAATTTGCCCACGTAAAAATTAAATTGTTGAACTCTTTGCAAAAAGACTTAGCCTCAAAATGTGATGTTAAGAAAAGAGAATATGAAGAATTTATTATTAATCAAGAAATTAAAGAACTTGTTGAAAATACGATTAAAAGTGATTTGTATAACTATGTTCATTCGGTTACTACTAAAGTAGAAAGAACAGAACAAAGGGATAAAATCAAAAACCTTGCTTTGGAAAAAGTAGTCGAAGCTTTTGCAGAAAAAGAAGAGTTTGCCGAGATAAATATTGAAAGAATGGTCAACGAAGCCTTTGAAGAGTTCGAGAAAAAAGAAATGCGAACTATGATTACTGATGAATTAAAACGCTTAGATGGTAGAGCATTAGATGAAATCCGCAAGATAACTTGTGAATTAGGTGTTTTGCCTCGTGCCCACGGTTCTGCTTTGTTTACAAGAGGGGAAACTCAAAGTTTAGGTAATGTTACATTAGGTACTGCTCGTGACGAAGAAATGATTGACGGCTTATTACCTGTTTATACTAACAAATTTTATTTACACTATAATTTCCCTCCTTATTCTACCGGCGAAGTCAGAAGACTCGGAACAGGTAGAAGAGAAATTGGACACGGACATTTAGCACAAAGAGCATTAAAAAAGATGTTGCCGGACGAAGCAGAATTTCCTTATACAATTAGAGTCGTTTCTGAAATTTTAGAATCCAATGGCTCTTCATCAATGGCTACTGTATGTTCCGGTAGTTTGTCAATGTTTGATGCCGGTATTCCAATGAAAAAACCGGTAGCAGGGATTGCTATGGGACTTATCAAAGAAGACGATAAAGTTGCTATTTTAAGTGATATTCTCGGTGATGAAGATCATCTCGGAGATATGGATTTTAAAGTTACTGGAACTGCTGATGGAATTACAGCTTATCAGATGGATATAAAAATTGATGGAATTTCATTTGATATTATGACTAAAGCTTTAGACCAAGCAAAACAAGGCAGACTCCATATCTTAGGGATTATGAATGAAGCCATTGATAAACCCAGAGCAGAACTTTCACAATATGCACCGAGATTTACAACTCTTAAAATACCACAAGATCAAATTGGTGCAGTTATTGGTTCCGGTGGTGAAACTATTAGACAGATTTCCTCGGATAACAACGTTGATATTAATATCTCTGATGACGGGACAACTGTTATAGCTGCAATTGATGCAGAATCTGCTAATAAAGCCTTAGAGACTATCAAAAGCATACTTCAAAAACCCGAAGAAGGAAAAGTTTACGAAGGACTTGTAAAAGAGATTAGAGAAGGTATGGGTGCTTTTATTGAATTTCTTCCAAAAAAATCAGGTTTGCTTCATATATCCCAAATTGCTTATGAGAGAATTGAGAACATCTCAGATGTTATGAAAGTTGGCGATAAAATCGAAGTAAAACTTCTTGAAATTACTCGTGATGGTAAATTCAGATTGAGTAGAAGAGCCTTATTGCCAAAACCTGAAGGTTGGGAAGAAAGACCTCCGAGAAGACGTGATGATTCACATCATAATTCAAGGGGCGGCGATAGAAGAAACGATAACAGAAGAAATGATAACCGTAGAAGATAAATATTTTAATCTATAAATCTTGCTTGCAAATT
>CAZVPQ010000404.1:0-2681 GCA_964628675.1 uncultured Hyphomicrobiales bacterium
ACATTTAATTTTTTATAAACTTATAGAGTAAAAATATGGAAGAGATTAAAGAAATATTATCTGGAATAAAGCATCCGGAAATCAATAATTCATTAACGGAATTGGGTATGATAGGAAACATTTATAAAAATGATGATGCCGTATGGGTTGTTGAATTAAAACTGCCTTTTAAAGAGATACCTATTAAGGATTATCTAATTCAACAAATTGTTGATGCATTAAGCCCAAAACTAACAGAGAAATTTGGGATAATGTTAAAGGAGATGACACAAGAAGAGAGAGAATATTTTGTGCAACTTTCTCAACAAAATTGGGCGTTATAATAAAAAAAGAGTGAGAACATAATTTTGTTCTCACTCTTTCTATTAAAACAATATTATATTTTCGGGATTAATATTTTTTGCCTTGCTTTTCTAATTCTATACGTTTTTTTTCAATTTTTTTCAATTTTTTTCTCGTAGCTTTACCTAAATTCACACCTCTTGAGTTTGCATAATTCATCAGGGCAATCAAAACATCGGCGGCTTCATCTTTATAAACGCTATCATCAACAATCTTCCCTTTCCATCTTTTCTTTTCGGCATTAGCCAATTCTCCTGCTTCACCATTGAGTTCCAAGCAGAAAAATTCAGGAGACCTTTCGGGAAAATTCTCATTTTGATATTCATTAAATAATGATTGAATTTCCGAAAGATTATCTTCTACGGTTCTTGTAAATTCATCAATTGAAGCCATTTCTTCTCCTAAAAACCAATTTGTGAATTATTCAATAATATCATTAGAGGGAAGCTCTCTCATTCTGTAACCAACACCCCTAATACTTTGAATTAATGGTTTTGAGCCGTCTTCATTCTCGATTTTGCTTCTCAATCTTTTAACATAAACATCAATAATATTTGATTCGGGGTCAAAATTATGACGCCATACGTGTTGAGTAATAGTGCTACGGCTCAGAATACGATTTTTATTTCTAATTAAATATTCGAGTAAAGCATATTCCTTAGTAGTTAATTCGATTTCATTTCCAAAACGATAAGCAAAATGAGCGACAGTATCTAAGACTAAATCAGAACATCTGAGTTTGGTAGATTTTTCACTGCTTGATCTTCTAAGGATAGACCTGAGTCTTGCAGTAAGTTCTTCGAAACTGAACGGTTTTGTCAAATAATCGTCGGCACCTAAATCAAGTCCTTGAACTCTTTCTTCGGTGGAGCCACGGGCAGTTAAAATTAATATTGGAGTAAGAACACCGCTATCACGCAACTCTTTAAGGATAGTAAAACCATCTTTTCCGGGCAACATTAAATCCAACAAAATGGCATCGAATTGATTGTTAATAGCTAATTCAAATCCGGTAATTCCATCAAAAGCAGTATCAACAATATATTTTTCTTCTTCGAGACCGTGTTTAATAAAGCTGGTAACCTTTCTTTCGTCTTCAATTACTAAAATTCTCATTTGATTTCCTTTTAATATTTTATTCAATATATTAATTATTTAGCTACTGCTAAACGGTTAATTAACAATATATGAAATTCTTATGAATTTTTCAAATTGAGATAATTATTTTTCAAACTAATGTTTTTGTCTTAATTTAATGAATAAATATATAAGTAAATATTTAAAGTAAGGTTTAAAGTAATAACAGTTTGGATTTCTTTTCGTATATATAGGTAAGAGAATAAATAAATTTTTAAAATCTTTTGAGGTGATGAGATGAAAACAATTTACAAATCAGTAATTTTAGCATCAATGTTTGCTTTTGTTCTATTGCTAAACTCTTGTACCGTAGAAAATCAAGGACCAATCGGACCACAAGGACCACGAGGTGATGACGGAATATCTAATATTAAAATACTGACTTATAATGTTTATTTGTCGGATTGGGCAAGAGATAATAGCGAGACTAATTTATGGTTTTTCCGAATTACATCTCCATATATTAACTATGATATAATAGATTTTGGCACAGTGCTTTTCTATTATGGATTTCCCGAAAATGACGGCAATGTAAATCTTTGGTATGCATTACCATTTACTGATATTTACTATGAAGGTGATTTGACAAATGCTAAAATATTTGACGCTTTCTATTATTACGAAACAATGGAATTTACATATAAAGATACAAGTCCAACTTATTTGAATAATCCCGATATTGGCGATATAAGAATAAAAGCTGTTATTTTGGAGGGAACGCCTATTAATAAAATTAAATTAAAAGGTGTTGACACTAAGAATTATAGTCAGATAAAAAAAGTATTTAATATAAATGATTAAAATATTAGCAATACTAAGTCCCTGCTTTGTGATATAAGCGGGGATTTAGGTTAATGTTGCTAATTTGAAATCGCAGAATAATAAAACGCTCCCTTGATGAATTTCAATTTCAATTAAACTGCTCAAAGCTTTGTTTCTTGCACCTTCTTTTGTACCAAGTTCTAATATCTGATTATTTAATTCCCATTGTAATCCTTTAGTAGTTAAAATAGCTTTTGGTTGTGGCAATAAAGAAATAATCTCATATTTTTTTACTTTTAATTTGATTTTATCGAAAATTGGAAATCCTAATCTGTTCTCATCATAGATAAATAAATTCATTTTCATTGCATATCTAATAAAGACACTCCAGTTGTTAAGCGTGTGTTCAATTTCACCGCCGTGAATACCAATAATCATAA
>CAZVPQ010000405.1:0-2634 GCA_964628675.1 uncultured Hyphomicrobiales bacterium
TTTCCACATCTTATTATTATTACTTGTACTTAACTGCTTTTTCAGGGACGACTAATTATTAACGATTAATTTTTTATATAATATTAACTTATTAAACTCAATTCTCAATAAATATATTCCCGGAGAGAAATTCTGTTGTATTCTAATTTCATCATTATTTGTCAAAATTACATTTTTAAATAAAATATCATTTCCTAACAAATCACTTATAACAATTCTTGCTTTCTCATTCCTAATATTATCAATTTTTAAAATAAATTTTCCCGAACTTGGATTTGGAAAAACATTAATTTGAGGTTCAAGAATTTTTTCATCAACGGCGGATACAGGCTTTTTGTATTCTACCGAATCAGATATATTTTTACAATTATATTCAGAAGTGATTTCGCATTTATACCATCCGTCCTTTAATGGCGTGTATTCCTTCTCAGTAGCATTAGGAATAATATCATTATTAAAATACCACTGATAGCTTGCTTCTTGGCTTGTACACACAAATTTCTCACCATTATAAAATATATTTGGCTTTGATGGAATATCATTAACTAATATTTTTATAGAATCTGAAACTAATTCAATCTGCAATGAATCTTTCACTCTAACCCAATAGGTTCCACTTGCGAATACAGTGTCAAATCTTGCTGTATGACCATTAGACCAATAGTAAGACAAATAACCGATACCGCCGTCAATTATTGAATAACCCCCCTTACAAAATGAGGAATCACCGATTAAATTCAATTTTGGTCGATTCGTTTCTTTAGTATCACCAAATATTTTAATATAACTACGAAAACTTCCACCATTTTGACTACCTGCATAAAGATAACCGTTAGTGCTCATTGTAAATGACTTTATTTTGTAGTTTATTATCCCGCTTTTATCCAAAATCCTTATCCAATCTTCACCAGTATTCGTCGAAGAATACACTCCGTTTATATTTTTTAGTCCACAGTATAAAGTATTATTAATATCATAATAAATTGTATTAATTTTGCCGGGTAAATTCTTTGGATAAAATCCATTTGCATCAAACCAATTATTACCTCCATCCGGACTCTTTTTCAAACCGAGATTTGTACCGACATAAATAGTCATATTATCAGAAGAATCAACACTAATGTTCAAAGCACTAACTTCTGTTATTGAATACCCTAAATTATCTATATTTCTCCATTGACCAACCTCTGTTTTCTTGTACAATCCTTTGTTTTTTGTACCTGTATAAATAGTATTATCAGTAGTTATGACCATTGAAGATATAATGGCATTGTTAATTTCATTTCCAAACATTTGATACCAATTTGCACCTTTATCTTCACTTTTAAATACACCTTTTCCTTCGGTGCCTGCATATATAAAACCCGAGCTATCCATATTCAAAGTGTTAACTATTGTTGATGTAAAATCAGGATTATTTATTTTCTGCCATACCATATCTCTTTTTGCCAAATACAAACCGTCTCCTTTAGTACCTGCAATAAATAAACTATCATTAACTTTCAATAAACAATTGATATTAAGAAAACCATCTAAACCATTATTCTTGCTACTCCAACTATAACCGTTATTATTCGATTCATAGATACCTATATCAGTACCTGCTAAAATAGAAACATCGCCGGAATTAATTAATGAATTGATTGTCCTCAATCCTAAACCATTATTATTAGCTAACCATTTATCACTATCTGTGTCATATTTATAAAATGCTTCATTACTACCCGCAACTACTTCATTAGTATTTTTATTGATTTCAATCGTTTTGATTTTAAGAGTATTTAACCCGTTATTCATAGAAGTCCAATTTATTTCTTCCAAAGCCGATTGGAAAATACCTTTTTCTTTCACAACCGCAAACAAACTTGTATTATTAGCCGCAATCGAAATCACTTGCGACAATTCTTCAAAACCTGAATTTGATTCAGTCCAGTTCTCTCCATTATCACTGCTAATAAAAACTCCAGAATCAGAAGCTAAATAAACTTTATTAGTTCTTTTGATTATCTTATAAACATTACCTATATCGTTTTTCTTATTAACCCAAGATTTGCCGTCATTTGTACTTAGGAAAATTCCGTTTTCACTACCGAGTAATATACTATTATTATCTAATTTCAACAGGGATTTAACGTCCTCATCACTATTTAATCCGGTATTTAGATTATACCAATTTTCACCTGAATTAGTTGTTTTAAAAATAGCTTTGCCGTTTGAACCTGCAATAAATACATTATTATCCAATTTAATAATTTTGTTGAAAGACAGAAATCCGCCCATACCCGAGTTAATAGCTTTCCAATTTTGATATGGTAATTTTTTCAATATACCTAATGAATCAGTTGTTACATATAATATTTTATTGTCTAATAAAACATCATTAATCCATGTTCTTGATTTCAAAACTCCATCATTGGTTGATTCCCAAGAATTTCCGTCATCAGTACTTATATATACACCGTCTGATTTTGTTGCAAGAAAAATATCGTCTGTATTAATATCAATCATTATAGAATTAATATCTGCTCCAAAAGGACCATTTGTTTTAACCCAAAAATCTTCAGCATAAGTCGTCGAATATATCACTATCAGTAATAGCATCAAATATTTTTTCATATTTCCCCCTATTTATTA
>CAZVPQ010000406.1:0-2625 GCA_964628675.1 uncultured Hyphomicrobiales bacterium
GGAGATTCTTCACTACGTTCAGAATGACAATCTAATTAAGCACTTCGACTTCGCTCATAGTGACTAATCAGCTAATCCGAGTGAAAATAATTTGGTTATACAAAGATTACCTAACCACGAGCTAAAGCACGGGGCAATTCAAGATTCAGAATTTAAAAACCTCCTTTGATAATTCTGTCTATTTTATTGAAATCTTTAACAAACGATACTTTGTAGGCACAACTTTCAAATAATTCTTGTAAAATATCTCTTTGATTATACCCGATTTCAAAATAAAAATTTCCATCTTCTTTTAATAAATCTTTCAAAATATTTGAATAACGTTTGTAAAATGTTAACCCGTCCAATCCATCTGTTAAAGCCTCTCTTGGTTCATATTTCAAAACTTCAGGCTCTAATTTTTGATAATCCTCAATAGGTATATAAGGAGGATTGGAAACAATAATATCAAATTTATTATTAGTAGGTATCTCTTTTAAAATATCGCAAGAATTAAATTGAATATTTTTTATTGCTAAATCAGTTGCGTTATTTTTTGCTGTAATTAGAGCAAAATCAGACTTATCAATTGCAAATATTTGTGAAAAGGGGAGATATTTTGCTAATGCTAACGAAATACATCCGGAACCTGTGCCAATATCAAGAATTTGATAATTTCTATAACTATCATTAAAATCAGCTAAAACCGCATTAACTAATAATTCTGTTTCCGGTCTCGGAATCATAACCGAATTATTAAGCAAAATTTCCATATCAAGAAATTTGGTTTTACCTAAAATATATTGTAAAGGTTGATGCTCAACTCTTTTAATCACCATATTTCTAATAATTGTTAGTTCATTATTACTAAGAGGCTTATCGAATTGAGTATAAATATCTATTCTTTTAATATCTAATACGGAACAAATCATTAGTTCTATATTCAAACGCGGAGAATCTATACCTTTTTTTTCAAAATATTCTGTCGTCCGCTTAACAATATCCAATATTGTCAATTTTTTATTATCCAATTTTGCGACCGATGAAGAATATTAATTTAATTTTATTTTTTTTGATAACAAAGAAAGCAAAGCCATTCTAATAAATACGCCGTGAGTTACTTGAGTTTCAATTAAAACGTTTGGATAAGAACTTAATTCGTATTCCAGTTCAATCCCATAATTAACAGGACCGGGGTGCATAAGTACTAAACCCGGTTTATTAATAAAATGTTTAGTTGTTACACCGTAATATTTGGAATATTCGCGAAGTGAAGGTAATATGCCAGACTCCATTCTTTCACGTTGAAGTCTTAATACATTCAATGTATCAGCCCATTTTATTCCATCTTGAATATCATCAAAAATTTTAAGATCCCATTCATCAATACCTTTTGGCAGCAATGTCCCGGGACTACATACAGCAACTTCAGCACCTAAAATCTTCAGAATATTAATATTGGATCGCGCTACTCGACTGTGGAGAATATCTCCAACAATACATACTTTTAATCCCTCGAGCTTTCCAAAATGTTTATACAAAGTAAATGAGTCCAATAAAGCTTGAGTAGGATGCTCGTGTTTCCCGTCGCCGGCATTAATAATTATACCGTTAGTATTAGCTTGCAAAAATGCAGGTGTGCCTGAAAAACGATGTCTTACAACGTACATTTGGACACTCATTGCTTCAATAGTTCTTAATGTATCAAGTAAAGACTCCCCTTTTGACAAACTACTAGTTGAAGATTGGAAATTAAGAACATTTGCCGATAAGCGCTTAGCCGCTAAATCGAAAGACAATTTTGTTCTAGTAGAATTTTCAAAAAAAGCAAGAGCAATAGTAATTCCATTCAAGTCGTTAAATTTAATTCCGGGTTTATAATTATCCATAAAATACCTTGCTTTATGGAATATTTTATAAATATCATCATAATTTAAATCATCTACTTGTAGCAAATACCGTGTCGACAAAGTTTCGTTTGAATCCATATTAATTATATTTTTTTAAAATAACAAAAATTATTTATGCAAATTAATAAAAAAAGCCATTCAAATGAATGGCTTTTTAATAAGTAGCAAGATTTTTATTTCTTTTTCTTAGCTGCTTTTTTATGAGCTACTAATTCAGAAAGGGCTTTTCCTGCTTTAAATTTAGGAACTTTTTTGGCGAGAATTTTAATTGTTTCGCCAGTTCTCGGATTTTTGCCTTTTCTTGCGGCTCTCTTATAGACAGAGAATGTACCAAAACCGATTAATGTTACACTTTCGCCTTTGGATAAAGATTTAGAAATTTGGTTAATTGTACTTTTTACTGCTTTTTCTGCGTCAACCTTTGTTAGTTCGGTTTCTTTTGCGACTGCAGCAATCAATTGAGCTTTATTAAAACCCATTTAGAACCCCCTTAATTATTTTAAAAAATTATTATGGAAAAAAACAACAACAATTACAATATCAAAAATATAAGAATTACACAAGCTTTGCAAGTTATTTTTTTTGAAATGCCTTATTTTTACTATATTATTATAAATTTTATGTTTTTTTTACATCTTTTGGTGCTATTGGTGGGCTTTTAGAGAGTTCTCCCTATCTTTTCCACAGTTTTAAAGCGGGATTACAATATTTGATTATTGCTTTTTTTACTATTTTC
>CAZVPQ010000407.1:0-2623 GCA_964628675.1 uncultured Hyphomicrobiales bacterium
TTTCCATTGTCTATAATTTCGGTTTCCATTTTTAAGTTTCTTGTAATTCATAGTTAATATTTGTATTTTTATTATTAGCTATGAAGAAAATATTTACATATAAAATAATTTTGATTTTTGCAATAAGCTTAGTTCTGCTTTCATGTAAAGAGGCAAATGTAGTGCCTATAGTTCCCATTATACCACAACCTACTCCCAAAGACAGTCTTTGGGGTGATTATTTTCCTAATTCACCCGGCACTAAATGGGAATATACAGTTTCAACAAATTCAGTGCCTACAAATTCAATTGAAATTTCCATAACAAAAAGAGTTCTGTTGGAAAATAAAGAATCCGTCTCCGAATGGGACATTAAATCTAATTCCGGCGATACAAAGCAATATGTCGGAATAATCGGAGACACAGTCAAAATATATATCGACATTAATAATATTAATAATCCTCAAAGCATACTTTATGCTTATATTTTGCCTTTGAATAAATTTAATAATTGGAATTATAGAAATTTAGAACAAACTTTTGGAAATGATATTGCCTCAGGAGGTTCACTAATCGGCAAATTAACTGTTCCTGCTGGCACTTTCGATAATGTTTATGAAATTGAGAGAATAACAGATGCACAGGACCGAAAAGCTCACGAATGGATTGATTTTGTTCCAGAAATCGGTATGATTAAAAAACAAATTATTGATAATAATACAAATGATAATATTATTTGGGAGCTTAAATCGTTTCAAATAAAAAAATAATGGTGTTGAATAATAAATTAATAAAATGAAAATATTTTTTACTTTAATTATATTAATCATATTAGCTTCTTGCAATGAAACAACGAATGTTACAAACACTTCGGAAGAATTTCTGCCATTAACAATAGGAAACTACTGGATTTTTAAAAGCTTTGAAACAAATATTAATGAAAATATTATTAAAGAAACTATAAACGAAGATTCATTAGTCATTGTTGGAACAGAAATAATTGACGGTGTAACAGCAAATATTTTAATTAAATATAGAGACAACAAGCCAATTGATACAATGTATTTAACAGAAGATAAAAATATTATTTTTCGTTTATATGATTCAACAAAAATTCAAATACCACATTTGACAAGGCACTGGTTCCCAATTATTGATTATAATGTGAAAAAAGACTATAGTTGGAATATTTATAATACAGCAATAAATAATTATCCTTATGAGTTAAACGACACAGTCTATTTACCAACTTATCAACATACATATAATGGCACTTTTGTTTCAGATGACTCTCTGACATTTAACGGCACAAAATTCCCCTCAAAAAAATACTATAATAAATATGACAGTAGGTTGACTTTCCAAATAAAAAAGAGAATAGAAGAAGGCAACGGCAATTATCATTACGATTCATTAGATTATACAAGGACTTTAAAATATTTTGATTATTATCATCTCGCAGAAGGAATTGGTTTTTTCAAAATAGAAAGGAAACCTTATACTTTGTATATCAGCACTTCGCCTTCTTCAACATATAACAGTTCTGAAAATTTCAACGGATTTGTTAGTGAACTTAAAAGGTATTTTATAAATAATTAGATTAGAAAATTCAAATCTAAAAAACATTTAGTTACAGAAAATAAAAATATGTTTATTAGTATCTTTCTTTTTATTAATTTTACTTCAATGTATCATTGATTTTTATTTAAAGGAAAAATTATGAAACTTATCTTTTTAGGACCTCCGGGTGCAGGCAAAGGCACTCAATCTGAAAAAATCTGCAAAGATTTCGGCGTTGTGCAACTATCAACCGGTGATATTTTAAGAGCTAATCGTAAGCAAGGAACAGAATTAGGGCAAAAGGCACAAAAATTAATGGATGCCGGCGAATTGGTTCCCGATAATATCATCATTGATATGATAAAAGAAGAATTAAAAAAACCTGAATTAGAAAACGGATATATACTCGACGGATTCCCGAGAACCGTTCCGCAAGCCGAAGCATTAGACAAATTACTTGAAGAAATGGGTGAAAAACTTGACACTGTTTTAGTTTTGGAAGTGCCAAACGAAGAACTTATTAAAAGATTGACGGCTAGACGTGTTTGTAGAAAATGCGGCAAATCATATCATCTAATATTTAAACCATCGAAAGTAGAAGGTAAATGCGATGAACCTTGCGGAGGTGAATTATATCAAAGAGATGATGATAAAGAAGGTCCCATAATGAACAGATTAAAAGTATATGCCGAACAAACATTTCCATTGATTGACTATTATGATAAAAAGAATATGACTGATAATATTAATGGGCTTGGTAGCATTGACGACATTTACGGAAGAATTAAAACAGCACTTGATAAATATTGATTTTGAATTTTATCATTTTTATTTATTAATAGACTTTAGCCTAAAATTAAATTTTAGGCTAAAGTTCTATATTTCTCTATATCATTAGTCCACGAGTTATAGCCAACGCTATTGAATATATTTGAATCAAATCCAAACATTTTAAGTCGGTGGATAACTATGTGTAATTTATAATCAACTTTGAGATGAAACTCTTTAAAAATTTCCAATAAGCAAATATTTTTGTGGTGCTTATTATTGTCCAATGTTTAAAATTAGCAAGCTATTGATAGAT
>CAZVPQ010000408.1:0-2618 GCA_964628675.1 uncultured Hyphomicrobiales bacterium
ATATTTCAATATACTCAAAAATTCTTAATTCTGCTTCTGCTCTGCTTTTGAATTTTCTGGTTTCTAGCTTTAGGCCACCTTTAAGATGCACTAAAGTTGGTGGATTAAATGATTCTGTTACCGCATTATCCCAACAATCTCATTTTCTACTTACTTGGGTATTACTTGCACTGTATTAATCTTAAAATCTTCTCAACTCATTGTCCAATTTTTTGGGTACAGTTAAATTTGGAGATAGAGTAAAAATTGATTAATTGCTTAATGTTATGATGACTATTAAGTATATATATTATACATTAGTAATCCAGACAGAGTTTAATTTACACTACCCTAAATTAGTATTGCATTCAAGAGTTTAATTTACACTCCCGCTTTTGATAATACATTTTTTATTTTTGTGTTTTGACCCCTTTTTCATTGAATCAGTGCAGTTCCTTAATTTCACTCAGAGAAACCGGTTTACTTATTATCTTCTTGTTTTTGTCTAACAAATACATCGTAGGAGTTGCATAAATATTATACTCGTTGCAAAGTTTTGCATTCCAAGCTTTAGGTAAATTGATATTTATCCAATCGAAATTATATTTGTTTAAATATTTTAAATATGATTTATAATCCGTATCTATGGATATTGCTATTATTCGCAGCTTCTCTTTTTTAATATTATGAAAATTTTCATATATTTTCGGTATTAATTCTTTGCAATGTAGACACCAACTCGCCCAAAATATCACTAAAGTATATTCTGAGTTAATATCCGAGAGATTAATTTCTTTTCCGTTTATATCTTTTATATCTATTTTCGGAGCAGGTTTGCCAATAGCAAGTTCTCCTATTTTATTCAATCTTTGCTGTAAAAGAATACGACGTTCCTCATTCTCGCAAGACTGTCTATAATGATAATTCAAGGATATATGTTCTAATACTTTGTCAAAATGATATTTCTCAAAGCCTTCTTGTAAATATTCCAGAATATAATTGTAAACTTCTTTATTTTCTATCGGCAAACTCAATAAGTAATCAACCGCTTTTTTATAATCTTCTTCTAAAGCTTCTTTCTTTTTCTTCCTGTTCATATACAAAGAAAGATATGTGATTATTCTGTCAGGTAAAACTCTTGAATTAAGAATAATATCATCATTAAACTGTGCATTATCAAAATAATGATTCTTTAGATAGTTAAGTAATTCTTTATAAGAATCCATAGGTTGAATAATAATCGGACGGTCGGTTGTAATATATTTTGATAAAAATCCGTTGGGATTTTTATTGATTATTTTATTACAAAAATCTTCAAAATTCTTTTGTATTCTCAGATATTCATTTTTAATCTTCCAATAAAAATTATTGTCAGAGGGATATTCAAAAATCAAAGGTTGAAGAAGTTCAAACTTGTTAATAAAATTATCTTTTTTCTTCTTGTAAATATAATAATCCGTATTTGTTTCCGAATTTTGGAAACGCAAACTGTCTTTTAATGACCCGTAAACCGAATATAATTCTATATTATTATCATCAAAAATAAATTCAATAATTTTAGAATTGTTAAATTTTAAATATTTTACACCTGTTGTTATATTATTACTAAATTTATAATGGAATTCACCGATAGCATTAGTATAAATCGAATCCTGCAAATTCTCCTTTTCACCGTAGGTAGAAATAATCTCTATTTTCTTATCCGGATAATTTCTAATTATTCCTTTTATCTCATAGCTGAATAATGTCGAATATGAAATAATAAAAGTTAATATTAATAATTTGAGCTTGTTCATTTGACTTGTCATTTATTTTTTATACACCTGACCCTCGAAGGAGAAATATAAGGATAAATATTTTTATTTTTCCATCTTAAAAAGGAATACCAAGTGTTTGCTCCATCTTTTGATTCGATTAAGCCTCTTAAAATAATTTCTTCCTGCTCCTTAGAAGATGTCAAAAAGAAATTTGATTTGTGTATTTCCATACCAGAATATCCTCCGATTTCCATACTTTTAACAAATGCCTTACTCCCTCTATGCATATATTCATAATCATTAACAACTGCATCCGGCATTCCCATATAGGATTCCAATACCTTCCAATCATCATCAGTAGGAATATGCCAACCCTGAGGGCATATTCCCCGTGTTCCTTCTTTTTCACTGTATTGCATTAATTCATTCCATTGGTATTTGGCACCGTATTTTGCACAATTGTTTACATCATTACTATCACAATATTTTTCAATTATTCCATTATCAGTTTGCTCAATATTATTATTAATCATTTTTCCAACTGTGAGATTCTCACCCATCCAACATTGATTGCCCAATAATACCGTTCGATAACTTTTACCATCTGCATCAATACAAGGTCCACAAGAGATATTGACTCTGAAATCAAAACCCCGACTCATTAGACTATCTGTGCTTACTAAGTAAATCTTGCCTGTTTTTGCTCCTACGGGAACTCTCACTGTTACAAGTGCAAATTGCCATCTTGACTTATCTTTAGCTTCTATGTCATCAAAAAATACTTGCCCCTCTGTTGGTTTGCTTTGATAACCGAAAGATTTTCCTTTTATTGTGATTTTCTTATAAACTCCTTTATCCACATTTTGCGGAAATACTTCTTTG
>CAZVPQ010000409.1:0-2615 GCA_964628675.1 uncultured Hyphomicrobiales bacterium
TAAAATCATTTCATTGTACATACAATTCAAAATCATATAAATTACAGATGATAATTTTAACTTATGTTTTATATTAAGATTACAACCAAAGTTCTTTGGAAAATAAAATATTGAATAGCAATAAAAAAATTACAAAAAACGGCGCCATCGGCGCCAAAGCAAATAGCAACAACTCTATTACATTGAAATATCAACAAGATACAAAATATTAAAATGGCATATACTTATGACACAAAATACAAGCATAGTGCCAATAACTAATTGCAGTTCCGCATTGCTTTTCTATGTGCGTCAATAGTTTTATCCAAATCATCTTTTGAATGTGCAGTTGATACAAAAATTGATTCAAATTGTGACGGTGGCAAATAAACACCCTGATTTAGCATTAAATGGAAATAATTAGCGTACAAATTTGTATCCGAACAAATAGCACTTTCGAAGTCAACAACAATTTTATCTGTAAAGAATTGGCAAAGCATAGACCCGACCCTATTAATATGATAATCAAAACCAAACTCTTCAAGGTTACGTTTAAATCCCTTTTCAAGATATAATGCTTTTTCTTCCAATTCATCATAAATTTCCGGATAATCTTTAATATGTGTCAAAGCCGCAATACCTGCACTCATAGCCAATGGATTGCCGCTCAAAGTTCCTGCTTGATAAACATCACCCAATGGGGAAATATGATTCATAATCTCTGCTTTACCTCCGAAAGCACCAACGGGAAGTCCGCCCCCAATAATCTTACCTAATGTTATCAAATCGGGTTCAATTCCGAATATCTCTGTAGCACCGCCTTTGGCAACACGAAAACCACTCATAACTTCATCGAAAATCAAAACTATTTTTTCATTAGTGCAAATTTCTCTTAATTCATTCAGAAAATCAAGCTTAGCTTTGATAACTCCCATATTTCCTGCAACAGGCTCAATTATCACAGAAGCAATTTCATTTTTATTTTCAGAGATTAAATTTTTAACTGAATTAATATCATTATACTTAGCAATCAATGTATCCTTAGCCGTGCCAATAGTAACTCCCGGGCTTGTAGGAACGCCAAAAGTCAAAGCACCCGAACCCGCTTTTATCAAAAAAGAATCCCCGTGTCCGTGATAGCAACCTTCGAATTTTATTATCTTGTCTTTGTGGGTAAACCCCCTTGCTAATCTTATGGCACTCATAGTAGCTTCTGTTCCACTATTGACCATTCTCACTTTTTGGATAGCAGGCACAAGTTCGCAAATCAAATCAGCCATAATTACTTCGCTTTCAGTTGGAGCGCCAAAACTCGAACCGTTTTTCAAAGCATCAGCAATTGCATTATTAATAAATGCGGGATTATGACCGAATATATGCGGTCCCCAACTACCGATATAATCTATATATTCATTATCATCAACATCGTAAATTTTCGAGCCAATACCTTTTTTGATAAAGACAGGATTGCCACCGACAGATTTAAAAGCTCTTACGGGAGAATTCACTCCACCCGGGATATGCTTTTGAGCTTGTTCAAAAAGTTCTTTGCTTTTTTTGATATTCATTGTTTTTCTATTCTCTTAAATAATCTTAGCAATATCTTTTGCGAAATAAGTCAAAATCATATCGGCACCGGCACGCTTAATAGCAGTCAGCGATTCTAACATAACTTTTTCCTCGTCAATCCACCCCATTTGACCTGCAGATTTAATCATAGAATATTCGCCACTTACTTGATAAGCCGCAGTAGGCATTCTGAATTCTTGTTTGACTCTATAAATAATATCCAAATAAGGACCGGCAGGTTTAACCATCACAATATCAGCACCCTCGTATATATCTTCTTCAACTTCGCGAATTGCTTCGTCAGCATTAGCAATATCCATTTGATGAGATTTCCTGTCGCCAAATTTAGGCGCCCCCTCAGCCGCATCTCTAAAAGGTCCGTAATATGCCGAAGAATATTTTGCCGCATAACTCATTATCGGTATATTTTTAAATTTATTATTATCCAATGTTTGCCTGATTGCGGCAATTCTGCCGTCCATCATATCCGACGGGGCAACCATATCTGCACCTGCCTGAACTTGTGATAGAGCAATCTTTGATAAATAAATCAAGGTATCATCATTTACAATCTCGTCTCCGAAAACTATACCGCAATGACCGTGAGAAGTATATTCACACATACAAACATCTCCTATAACAAGTAATTCGGGAACATCTTTTTTGATTGCACGTATTGCCTTTTGAATTATACCGTTTTCATCATAAGCTCCGGAGCCGACTTCGTCCTTATGGTCAGGGATTCCGAATAAAATAATTGCCGGTATTCCCAAATCTCTAACTTCTTTGCATTCCTCCACCAAATTGTCAATCGAAAATTGAAATACATTAGGCATAGATTTTACAGGATTTTTTATATTATTACCTTCAATTGCAAAAAGCGGGTAAATCAAATCATTCTTTGTCAATATGGTTTCTTGAACCATTTTTCTTAATATAGCATTGTTTCGTATTCTTCTAAATCTTTTGAATTCTATTGACATACTATCCTCTACATACTTTTAACATTAATTCTAAAAACAATATCATTATTAATATTATTGTTAAATAACTAAATTATGAATAAT
>CAZVPQ010000410.1:0-2603 GCA_964628675.1 uncultured Hyphomicrobiales bacterium
ATACAAGCAGAACTCGCAACAATTCCTTCATGATATTTTTCGATTAATTCTTTGTCAATTCTCGGTTTATAATAAAAGCCCTCTGTGTGAGCCAATGTAGTCAGCTTCATTAAATTATGATAGCCAACATCATTTTTTGCCAATAAAATCAGATGGAAATAATTTCTTTTCTTAGTTTTTGATTTGCCGGCACTTCTATCAAATCTACTGCCATTGGCAACATAAGCTTCAAATCCGATAATCGGTTTTATGCCTTGCTTCTTAGCTTCGAGATAAAACTCAAAACAACCGAACATAACACCGTGATCGGTAATAGCAATAGCTTTTTGATTGTCTTTTATTGCCGCATCAATCAAATCCTTGGGAGTATTAATAGCATCTAACAGCGAGTAATGTGTATGGTTATGTAAGTGAACAAAGTCAGGCATTATATCCTCATTTTTAAAAAATTATCAATATTTTCCGAATCATAAAATATGAATTCTTATTACAAACATAATAATTTATAAATATCTTATATCCCCAAATTTTCAACTTTTTTTATTGGTAATTTAAGTTATCAACATTTGCCTAATTCAGAATATATTTTATGAGATTTTCCTGTCATAATAAAATCTAAATCAATTAAAAGCATTTGTATATTTCTTGTATTTTAAATTATCTATTTAATTCCTAAGAAATAGTAAATTTTAAAAAATCAATATATAATCGCTATGCGATAAAGCTGTTGTATTAAGAGCTTTTTTGCCAATATGTAATCACTAAAATGATTAATTCTTATTATCCCATTGAGATTGATTATCAGTGATAATCATTCCTACAGAATTCTTTATAATATTGAACCATCGGGTCTCCGATGAAAATTTTAGTTTACAATAGGATCAGATTTTTTATTTCGCTCAAAAGGACAAGAGTTATCCAATTTTATTAGTATTAATCACATTTAACAAATTGTTTCTATATGACCTGCCAATAGGTATTTCCTCATTATGAATTTTTATTGTATTTCCTTCAATCAAATCGATTTTACTCAAAGAAACAATATAAGATTTATGCACTCGAATAAAATTATTAGTTGCCAATGTTTTTTCGACGTCTTTTAAACTCTCGCGAACAATATATCTTTTTTCAGCAGTTTTGATTTCAATATAATCAGTCAAACTCTTAATAAATAAAATATCGTTGAGGAAAAGCTTGATTATATTGCCGTCCACATTTACAAAAATATATTTCACTTTATCTTTTTTTTCAATAGTAATATTTCCTGTTTTATTAGTGTTAAATAACTTATGTGCCTTTTTAACTGCTTTTAAAAATCTAGCGAAAGAGAAAGGTTTCAACAAATAATCAATTGCATTATAATTATAGCTATCTACGGCATAATCGTCATAAGCGGTAGTAAATATTATTAAAGGGCTCCTATCCAACGATTCGAGGAATTCGAATCCTGAAAGATCAGGCATTTGAATATCCAAAAAAATCAAATCAATAGGTTCTGAACGTATAATTTTCAATGCATCAATAGCAGAAGTAGTTTTAGTTAGGAGTTCAAGAAATTCTACTTTCTCCACATATCCCTCAATAATATCAAGAGCTAATGGTTCATCGTCAATTGCTATACATTTTAAATTCATTTAAGCATTATTTCCAGATTTATTATAAAAACACCATTTTTATTTGTAATTTCTAATTTGCTTTTTCCGGGGTACAAAAGTTCTAATCTCCTTTGTACGTTTTTCAATCCTATCCCTGTAGTCTCATCTTTATTTCTTTGCTTGATTTCATTAACGACTGAAAAGCTTAATAAGTATTTTTTCAAAATTATTTTTGTTTCTATTATTGAATTTTCGGAAGTTATGTTAGCATGCTTAAAGGCATTTTCTATAAAAGAAACAAGAAGCATTGGAGCTATTTTAACCATTGGATTATCAATATCGGTTTTAAATATTACTGATTTTGGATTTGGCATTCTTAACTTTTGCAATTCAATAAAACTATGCAAATAACTAATTTCTTTTGCTAATTCGATTTTGTCTTTTGAAGCTTCCTTGAGAGTGTATCTCATTAAGTCAGAGAGCATTAACACAGCTTCCGGAGCTTCTCCCGATTTTTTTGTTACCAAGGAATAAAGATTGTTTAATGTATTAAAAAGAAAATGTGGGCTTATTTGATGCTTCAAAAGCAATAATTCGGAAAGATTTTTTTCCTTTTCCAATTCTTCCTTCAATTTTTGGTTTTTGAACCAATCCAAAGTAAATTTTGCCCCCGTGCTTACAAGTAAATAAAACATTGCTTGAAATAATAAATATGGCAAGGTATTAATTCTCTCTGACAAATAAAAATTATTTTTTTTGAATATCCAATCTAAAAAATCCGATTGCAAAATATACAAAAAGAAAACCCATAACAAAAGAATTAGCAAGCCCGAAAAATATTTTACATACTTTTTATTCGATAAATAACGTGGAATTAAAAATAAATAATTAAAATAGAATATGAAAATGATGATAACAAAAAAACTGAGTTGTTCAAGAACAACCCCTGTCAAATTCATTTTATTAATATTCTGAGATTGATAACTAAGAATAACATTAGTTATATAA
>CAZVPQ010000411.1:0-2603 GCA_964628675.1 uncultured Hyphomicrobiales bacterium
AAATAGCAGGCTCTTTATGTAATTTTATATTTTCCCCGGGATTTTAGAATTTTGGGAAAGATGCTGTTATTATTTCCCCTCCACAATCTTAATCTCCTCCTCAGTCAATCCGTAAAGTTCATAAATCAGCTCGTCAATTTTATTTTTGCGTGGTCTATTGCTCTATTGCTTATCAGGCACTCGTTACAAACGAGCGACAGCTGAGTATAATTACTTCAGAAGTTAAAAATATTGTCTATATACTATTTTTGAGAAGAACTTCTTTTCTCCATTCTTTTTCCAATCTGTCAGAAAATTTCTTTTAATTTCTTTTGAAAAACGTACAACCGGATAGTTTACAAATTTAATACCTTTACCAATACATGCCTTACGAAGTTTTTCTTCATTCATTTGCTCAACAGTATATTTTTTACACGCAAGTCCAAAAGCATTATTCGAAATCTTCTTGCTACTTTTTATTTTTTTGGCTAATTCTTCTAATTCATCATAAGGAAATAAATTCTTCCCTTGATTCATTCTGTTATATATAATTTCGGCAGCTAATTTATCGTGGCGAAATAAATATTTTTGTATTCCTCTAACATTATTCAGATTTTCACCTTCTTCCATTTTTAATGCAAATCCTTTTTGTTCTCCTGGTCTTTTAAATGGTTGTAAACCGATAATCGAAAATTTTTTGCCTTGAATTAAATTATCTATTCCGGGTAAAAAACACTCAGGCGGAAGACTGTATCTGTAAAAAACACCATATCCTTTGGAGTTCATTGGAATATATCTGTCATTCTCTTTTCTGCATGTAGCAAAAAATGCAGCCACCCATTTATCGTTTGTAAAATCAAACATATCAGTATCTAATCCATAATGCTGAGCCAAACCCAAATAATCTACTTTTAGTGAAACTAAAACATCTTTCCCAAAATTCTTAAATACAATGCCTTCATTATATATTAATTTAACAAATGGATGAGTCTGGAGTAATAGTTCAAATTCAGACGAACGAAGGCGATCAATAAATCGGTCTATTTTATCTTTTTTTCGGTCACGATATAAAGTAGGGAAGCAATCTTCATAATATTGTGTCTGTCCACGAAAATAAGAATTAAAGCAAGAAGATGTGGGCTGTAAAACACAAGGACCGTTAGGTCTTTCAGCTTTAATTTCAAACTTGTCTTCAGCACCTAAATTAGATAATAAATATTTCCATCTTACATTATTTCTAAGTCTTTCTTCTTCACCGGCAATCATATCTAAGATATGCAGTATTGTTGGAAGTTGTTTAATCTTTTCCGGTGTCATTGTCTTTATTCTTTCTTAGTTTATATAGATCAATATCGTTTTTTATTATATGGCCAATATCTTGAAGTAGTTTTTTGCAAATGCCCTGTAAAAGTTTATCTCCAATTTCTTCCGCTATTATCAAAGCTTTTTCTCCATATTTTTTTGCTTGCACCATATTGGAAAGATTATAATAAACAGATGCTATCTTTTCAAGACTCTCAGCTTCTCCCTTTTTATCATGAGCCTTCTTGAAGAAATCCAATAATAAATTGGCACAGTCCATTGCTTCTGTGAAATTCTTATTCTGATTATAAAGGCAGTATCGCAAATTATATAAAAATGAACGCATTACAGAATTTGGGGGCGTTAACACCTTAATTTGTTCAATCAAATCATGAGTTTCTTTAGTCATCTTTAAAGAAAGATATGTGTTAGCTCTTTCATATAAAGCCCTTACAATTCCCTGATTAAAGTTTAATTCTTTAAATACTCTTTCCGCTTCACGGAAATGATCGACTGCCAGATATAGAAATCTGTGACTTCTAAAAACAAATCCAAGCTTTATCAATGATCTACCCTCTAATCGTTTATTCTTTTTTTTCTTTGCTATAAACAATGCTTCACTATAATTTCGTATTGCCTGATCCCATTTCCCAGTTCTTAATAAGATATTTCCATATGTAATTAGTTCAAGCGCCGCATTTTCTTTCATGTTTATTTTATTATATAGCCTGATTGCTTTTTTTACACTCTCTATTGAATTTGGATAATTACTAATATTTAAATATGAAATTGCTCTACAGCTTTCAATTTTCGCTTTCAAATCATTATTTTCTTTAAACGGAATAATTTGTTCAGCACTTTGACAACAATCAATACTTTTCAAAAATTGCCCCATATTATTATACACACAGGCAAGATTTATATAATAATAAACCCATAGAATATGACTTTGGGGAATTTTTAACAGTAACTGATAAGATTGTTGAAGAAATGAATAAGCCTGCATACAATTACCATCATCCAAGGCATTATTGCATTTTTTAATCAAAATATCTATTGATTGAATTATATTCATAAAAAACTTTTCAATTTATTCTAATAAGAGCCCAGTTAAAAAATATGAATTTTAATTCAATTACATTATTCTTAAATTTTTTATCATAAAGAATGTTCATTATATATAATTGAAATTGCACTAATACCCAATTCAACTCATCAAATATTATCACATTAATTTTTCAAATTATCTTCTCTGTTTTTTTATATCTAAAAATTTTTATCATTTCTTTAATAATGTAAGTTCTTTAAAAATAACAGCTAGC
>CAZVPQ010000412.1:0-2591 GCA_964628675.1 uncultured Hyphomicrobiales bacterium
TCAATTCTTTTTCCATCTTTTGTAACAATTACTTGGTCTAAATTATGAATAGAACCGGTTTCTTTGAACTTTATGAAATCTTTTGATAATTTTTCTAAGAAATCAGGAGCCACAAACTCTGACATTGAATGATTTATAACTTCATCCTGATCATAATGAAATTCTTCCAACCATTTTGGATTTATTTTAATAATATTGCCGTTTTCATCTAAGGATTGATAGGGAAGAGGGGCTTTTTGAAAGAATTCTCCAAATTTTTCAGAAGATTCTTTAATTGAATTTAATTCATGTTCTAATCTTGATTTTTCGGATTTTAATTCCTCAATCTGTTTATTTAATTTTTGTATATCGTTTTGTTGCTTTTCCATAATATTTTCTTTAAGTGTTATGGTAATAACGAATAATTGTAATTATTACTATCTGTATAATAAATAAGACTTAAAGCCAATGATAAATTAATCAATATTCTATTAATAGCCAAATAATTAATACGAAGTTATCAAAATAACGGAACAAAAACAAAAGAATGACAAAAAAATGATAATAATTTGCTACCTTGCAACGATAAATCTTAAATAATTATTGATGCCATTGAAATTTACAATTACATAGTAGTTCCCGTTTAAAAAGTTCCCTGTTGGAATTTGAATGCTTGAAATACCGGCTTTTTGCAAAGGATATTGTTTTTCAAAGCAAAGTCTGGCAGTTAAATCATAAATATTTATAGATATCTCAGATTCTTTTTTTAAAGAAGCCGTTATTGTCAGAAGATTGTTTTCGTATGTTATTAAACTTGGATTTAAAGAGCAAAGATTAAAATTCTCGGGAACTTGTGGTAAATTATTTTCGTCAACCCCACAAGGTATTTCATTTTGATAAGGATTAAGAATTAAAGTTGAATCAGCTTTAAATGGCATTCTGCGTATTTCTTTAAGATTATCGGCAGTGATATAATATTCAGCCGCTTTGTTATCGAATTGATTAATCGGAATATCGGTAACATATAAATTGTCATAAATAGTAGAATGTAGTTTGTAATTTTTAAATAAATTGGTATTAGCAAATTTTATTTTCAATGTTGCGGAATTTATTTTCAAATCGGAAATAATATAACAAAACACTCTTTGGAAATAATTTGTAGGTAGGGTTGCAATAGGGGATATTATTATGCCGGCATCAGTCATTGCTTTGTATAAATCCGGCTTACCGTGTCCGATAATTACATTCTGATTATCGGAATTATTTGCTGAATTAAAAAGTAAGTTTCTAACTTCCCAAGGTCTGAGTTCCGGAAATGCCGATAACATTAGACTACAAAATCCTGCAATTTGTGGTGCTGACAATGAAGTCCCACCGGTATTTGATATTTCCCCGCTAATATTAATAGCTTTTACATTGACACCGAGTGCGGCTATATCAGGTTTGATTTTTCCATTGCCTGTTGGTCCTCTTGATGAAAATTTAGCGGGCGATATACCATCTTCAACTATTGCGGCAACGCTTATTACACTGTCGGCATCTGCCGGAGTTATTAATGTCAGCGAGTCCGGTCCGTTATTGCCTGCCGAAGTGATACAAACAACGCCACGGGACACGGCATAATTAACAGCCATATCAGGTATTGAATGTTTGCCGTCGAGTTCAGGATATGTATATGAATCTGCAGAGTCTATGTTCATTGTGTAATAACCTAAGGAGGAAGTTATAACATCTACACCTTGTGCTTCCATCCATTCTACGCCTGCGGCATAACAATCTTCTTCAAAATGTGATTCGGATTTCAAATTTTCAGTTTTTGCCAGAAGATAAGTTGCACTTGGAGCAGTTCCTATGTATTCACCGGGCAGATATGTAGCGAGAGTAGAAAATGTTATTGTACCGTGAAAATCCTGATTGCCAATATCGTTAGAATCATTAGCCGTTAATGAATCGTTATAGACAAAGTCAAATTCATTTTCAACGTTAGTATGTTGGAAAGCACGATTTTCTTTCCATCTAAAACCGCTATCTAAAAAACCAATAATTACACCTTTACCTGTAATTCCGAGAGAGTGAATTTTGGGAATATTCAATTCTTGTTCTTGAAAAAATGATTCACCGTAATCAAAAGAACCGCAATTACTAATCATTTGCAATGCTGTGGGTTTAGTTTCATAAATTTTACTTTCCTGAGTATATTTCAAATTCGTCGATTGTACTTTTTTGACAAAAGCAAAATTTTTTATTTTATTTATTGTATTTGAATCCGTACGAACGACAACATAATTATTCCATCTTAATTTCAATAGTATTTCACAATTATTTGAAAGCAATGAATCAATATATTGCTTATAAATAGGTGCATCTTTCAAAGTGAACAATGAATCTTTGCTCAGAACTTTTAATCTTCTATGGATAGCACGATTATTGAATAGCTTTGCTGTTTGTTGGTATATAAATGAATTCGGAGTAAAAGACTCGTTTCCCTTATCCTTGAAAAAAACTCTAAAAGTTTGGTTTATTGCAAATAAGTTTAAAGGTATGATTGCCAATAATACGATAATTAATATTTTTTTTGTCATTTTTTTATTCTTATTCTTATTTAATCTATT
>CAZVPQ010000413.1:0-2587 GCA_964628675.1 uncultured Hyphomicrobiales bacterium
ATAATGAGGAGATCAGATATTAACTAAATAATCATTACATCAAAAACCTCAAAGTATAAGAAATAAAAATAAAATTAAAAAGGATATATTTTAATATATTATTGTAAATTTATAATTTGTTTTTTCAAAATGTTTTTGTTTTTTATATTTTTCTTCATAATAACTTCACTTAGCTTCTTCTGGTAGTATATCACTCCAATTAAGAGTGTTTAAATAGTCAATATATTTTGTTAAAATAAATTCAAAAATTAATATTGCAATAATTAAGAAATTAGTTTATTAAAATGAGCTTTACTTTATTAGGTTTTATTTTATATTTGATAATCGTTTTATTCGTTGGGCTTATTACTTATAAAAAGAATAAATCTCACGAGGATTTTTTTCTTGCTGGCAGGCAACTGAATCCTTGGGTTGTTGCTTTTTCGGAAAGAGCATCGGGAGAATCCGCTTGGCTATTGTTAGGTCTGCCGGGGTTGGCTCTTGCTTCGGGTTTTGTTGCCATTTGGTCAGCATTAGGTTGCGTTTTAGGTATTATTTTTTATTGGTATGTAATTGCAAAAGAGTTAAGATTGCAGACTGAAAAATACGATGCAATAACCTTACCTGATTTCTTTGCTCAAAAATTTGGAGATGACGATAAGATTCTTCGTTTTGTGTCAATGTTAATTATCATATTTTTCTTTACCTTTTACCTTGCGGCACAGTTTAACGGTGCAGGGAAAGTTTTATTAGTTACATTCAATATTCCTGTTTTCTGGGGAATCGTTATTGGTGCTGTAGTGATAATATTTTATACAATGATGGGTGGATTTTTTGCCGTTGTTTGGACTGATTTAATTCAAGGTATAATTATGATTGGAACATTAGTCATATTGCCAATCATAGGTTTAATTGAATTAAAAAATTCTGGTTCATCTATCTCATTAGGTCTTGCTTCGGCAGGAAATTCTATGAATAGTTTAATTAGCAATCAAACAGGTTGGGCGGCGATTTCAATTGTCATAGGTGGACTGAGCTGGGGTTTTGGATATATGGGACAACCTCATTTAGTAACAAGATTTATGTCAATAAAAAATCCTGAAAAAATTAAAGTTAGCCGTAGGATAGCTATTACTTGGGCAATTCCTGCATTCTCAGGTGCTGTATTAATTGGACTTATCGGTATAGCATTATACGGTCAAGGATATTTCTCTGATGTTGAACAAATTATGCCACAATTAGCAAATGATTTTTTACCTACTTGGTTAGCCGGTATTTTTATTTCAGGTGCAATCGCAGCCATGATGTCAACGGCAGATAGCCAACTATTAGTCATATCTTCATCTGTAATTGAAGACTTTTATCATAAAACACTTGGCAAAGATGTTTCTGATAAGATATTATTGAACTTAAGTAGAATTGTTACCGTAACAGTTGGTCTAATCGGTTTCTTAATAGCTATCACATCTGATAAATTGGTCTTCACCCTTGTTTCTTATGCTTGGGCTGGGCTTGGAGCTTCTTTTGGTCCCTCTCTTTTACTAATGCTTAAATGGAAAAAAACAACAAAACAAGGTGTTTTAGCCGGTATGATTATCGGGGCGGTATCAACAATAATTTGGCAAAATATTGATGTACTTAATAATTTCATATCCGTTAGGTTCACTTCATTTGTGTTCGCTTTTATTGCTGTCATATTCGTTAGTTTAATTACATATAAGGAATAATTTTGAAAAACAACAAAGAATACATTTTTCTATCAATACTTTTTATGTTTTTATTTATTACTTGTGGATATGCTCAAGAAAGAGATATTTATAATTTGCAATTCAAAAACGGTACAACTCAAAAAGCTACGAGTTTTAGGATAGAAAAAGATGAGATTATTTTTTATGATTTGTTTGATTTAGAACATTTAGTCAATAAATCAAAAATAAGTTCAATAATAAAAATTAAAAATCAAACATTATCTCTTGATGTTATAAAATTGGTCAACAACACAATAAACGAAGGAATAATTCTAAAGATATACCCAAGTAAAAATTTAGTTTTATATTCATTAACAAATGATACTTTATTAATACCGATTGAAAATATTAAATCAATTTCTAAAAAAATCATTGCACCAAAAAATTTCCAAAAGAACAAATATGAGTTAGGTGCATCGCTGGGTTTTCCTTCGGCTGTAAATTTAATGGCGGCAATTTGGTTTAACGATTTCGGGCTTCGATTATCAGGTCTATATATAGGAATTGCAAAAGGAGTTCAATTTAATGTTTGCTATAAAATATCTGAAAATAAAAAGAGATACCATAGTATTGCTTTGGTTTTAGGTAATTCGGACATAGAAAAAGATAAGTTTGGAAGAATATACCTTAAAAACTTTCATTGGCAATATACAGGAATTGTTTACGATGTAAATATTAGTGATTTTTGGACTGAGATTGGATTAAGTTATGGTTTAGGGAACTACAACAATCCACAAATTATTTTTCAAATCGGTTATTCGGCTAAATTATTTTAATTGAAAAAAAATCACTATATTATCAATAGTATTAGTTATTATTTTAAGTATATTAGTTCTTATAAATAATATTATTTTTTTTTA
>CAZVPQ010000414.1:0-2548 GCA_964628675.1 uncultured Hyphomicrobiales bacterium
TAAAGAATCCGATTCTTTAAATATTGATGATAAGAATATTATTGTTGATTCTTCTTCAAAAATTATTGAAAATATTAAAAACGAGTCAAATTCTATAATGATGGCTCTTCAAGTTCAAGATATTACATCGCAACAAATTGCCGCGGTAAATTATCTTCTTGAAACTGTTCAAGGCAAATTAATAAATATAATTAAGAAATTTAATTCGAGTGATTTAGATAGCCTTTCGGAGGATTCGGAGAAATATCAGGAAAGAACGAATATTACAAATTTACATAAACCTATTGCCTTTGATCCTGATGCCATAGATTCAATAACTGATAATAAAAAAAGGCAAGATGATATAGATGAGATGTTTAACAGTTCCCAAAATTCATCTGAGGAAAATAGCAGACAAGATGAAGCTTCGGATCCTGTTTCACAAGATGATATAGATGCTTTATTTAGCAATTAATATATTTTGGTGTTATTAAAGTCAGACTTTCTTATTGTTATTGTGCCATTTAGTTGAAAATGGCAATATGTTATTTTATGTTAATTTTAAATTATTTCTAAGGAGAAACAATGAGTACGCCTTCTTTTAATGACCCGGAAATGCAAGAGATATTTGAAGGTTTTGTTATTGAAACCCAAGAATTATTGGACAATCTGTCGCAAGACCTTATGATATTAGAGGACAATCCAAATGATTTAGATTTGCTCAATAGAATTTTTAGGAGCGCCCATACTATAAAAGGGACTTCTTCTTTTATGGGTTTCGAAGATATTACAAAAGTAACACATGCCGGCGAAGAAATTTTAAATAAACTTCGCAAAGGTGAATTACAAGTGTCTTTACCTCTTATTGATGTTCTTTTGGAAGTTCATGATATAATTGAAAAACTTATGACTAATGTAGTCGAAGGAATTGATGTCGAAGTTGATTATTCAGAAACTTTGAAAAATATACAAATTCTAAAAGACGGAGGCATTATTAGCGAAGCTCCCGACGAAGACAGTTCAAAATCTTCGGCAGAAACTGCTGATGAGCAAAAGTCCGTTGATAGTTCAGAAGATACAAGTGATAATGTTGTTGATAAAATCATAAGCGGAGATTCAATTTCAAAGGGCAAAGGAGATTTTAGCGATGAGGAAGAAGCTCTTATTCAGCAAGCTTTTTCAGAAATCAACAAGTCTTTTTTAGATACAAGTGCCGAGGAAAAATCTGAAACTGAAACTCCAAATGAGAATGTTAAAGAAAAATCTGAAACTGAAACTCCAAATGAAAATGTTAAAGAAAAATCTGAAAAAATAATTGATGAACAACCTCCGGTAGTTGAACAAGTACAAAAAACAACAAAAGAACAAACACCAAAGGCTAAAGTATCAAAAGGACAAGCTCCCAAAAAAGCCTCTGATACTATAAGAGTTGATGTTTCACGTGTTGAATCTTTGATGGATTTATCGGGCGAACTTGTTTTAGGTAGAAACAGGTTAACTCAAATTACATCTACTATTGAAAAATATTTTGATAATAAAGATTTGCTTCTTGCTCTTAATGAAACTTCAGAAACAATTGATTTTATTACATCTGAAATTCAAACTGCGGCTATGAAAATGCGTTTAGTGCCTGTTGCTAAATTATATCAAAAAGCCCCTCGAATTGTCAGGGATTTATCAAAAGAATTCAAGAAAAAAATCAAACTTGTTGTAAAAGGAGAAGAAACTGAAATTGATAGAGGTATTATTGAAGAACTGAATGACCCTCTGGTTCATATGATAAGAAATTCTTGCGATCATGGGATTGAGACTACTGAAGAAAGAAAGAGAATCGGAAAACCCGAACAGGGAATAATTACATTAGATGCTGAACAAGAAGGCAATAATATTGTGCTGAAAATATCCGATGATGGCAAAGGTATGGATCCTGAGAAATTAAAACAAATTGCTATCAAAAAGGGATTAATTAGCGAAGAAAAATCATCTCAAATGAGCAAGCGGGAAGCTTTGCAATTAATATTTAAACCTGGTTTTAGCACAGCCGCAAAAGTTACAAGTGTATCGGGACGCGGTGTTGGTATGGATGTAGTTAGATCAAATATTCAGCATCTAAAAGGTATGGTAGAAATTGAATCTGAAATTGGAGTCGGTTCAACTTTTATCATTAAATTACCGTTGACTTTAGCTATTATTCAAGGGTTATTAGTAAAATTAGGTGAAGAGACTTATGCTATACCATTAAGTTCTGTTGAAGAAGTAGTTGCTATTGATCTCACTGCAGTTTCTACGGTTAATATGCAGGAAGTAATTAGGATTAGAGACAATGTTTTGCCTCTTGTTAGATTAGGAAGTATATTGGGTGTGAATAATGATTTTGAGGATCTAAAAGATGAGTATGTTGTTGTTGTTGGCTTAGGAGTTCATAGGGCAGGTTTAATAGTTGATGAACTTTTAGGACAACATGAAATTGTAATTAAATCAATAGGTGAATATTTAGGTCATATTCAAGGAATAGCAGGCTCTACAATTCTCGGAGATGGAAGAGTTATTATGATTATTGATATTGCCG
>CAZVPQ010000415.1:0-2538 GCA_964628675.1 uncultured Hyphomicrobiales bacterium
ATAACTATTCTATAATAAAAAACACTTTTTGTTATAGTTTTGTTATCCCCGTCGATTTTAAACGCAGATTGATCAATATACTTATAAGTAGTAGCATAACCTTTTGCTTTTTTTGTATCTATTTCTGAAAAAGATTGATCTGAGCCGGCTCTTTCAATAGAATAATAATCAACAGTGTTTTCATCAATAGATTTCCACTCGATAGTTATATTGTCGCCATCAGAACTTGCTTTTAAATAGTCTAACAAATTTTGACCTGCAAAAAGTGAAATTGTCGCTGTTAACGCCAATACAATATGAATAATTTTTTTCAGCATTATACAAATTTATAAATCATTAGTTAAATTACCAAATAAAAATAACTTATTTGATGTTATATTTAAATAAATTAAACGGTTCTCCTTAAAAATTAGTGTGTTAATACAAAATGATTTAGAGTTTAAGTTTAAGTCAAACCCTTTGAGAAAGCAATTTCTCGTAAATATAATTCATCACTGCAAACATTTTTGTCTTACAGAGTGTAGTCTAGGTTTTCTCCCATAATTTTAAAAATGACTTGCCACGTGCTTTAGCACGTGGTTTATTATATATCAAAAAAATAGTGGCTTTAGCCTAAATAATATATGTTTGGCTAAAGCCTTTTTTAGATTTTATTAGTTATCTGCCCACGAGCTAAAGCACGTGGCAAGTCAGCATTAAGTATTTCTCTCAGCAAGGTAGTAGCGAAATATTTGTAGCAATCAATTTGTTTTAATTTTAGAATTGCATTATAATAGTATGTTTTTCTTATGAATATATAATCTCTACGAGACAAAAGAATTAGATGCAATTCATATTACCGATATTTAATACTCTATAACTACGTTCAGGGTTACGAATTAGCAACATGGGGAAGTCTCGAGCTTATCAAACCACGAGCTAAAGCATGTGGCAAGTCAGTCAGGCAAGTCAAAATCAAATAACGTATTCACGAATAATAATTTCTTTCTACTTTAGGAACTTTTTACTTCTTCAATTCAGAATTATCTTCTTCTTTATCTATCCAAGTAAAGAGTTTCATTGTTTCGTAAACACCTTTCGGCATATCGGGTTTTGAATCATATTCGTAGGATTTATCTATACGCAAACTGTCTTTTATTTCTTCCCTTTCAAATTCTTTGATGAAATCCATTGCTTCTTCTTTGCTTTCGGCAACAACACTATAAATAGTTTTAAAAGCTTGTTTTATTTCTTCCTTATTGTGTATAAAAAAGAAATCGCCGATAACTTGCAATCTCATTATTTTTGACTTATCTGAAAATTGACTGTTAGCTTCACGTATCAACCACATAGAATTTTTACTCAATCGATTGAAATTAGCCGAGAGCAATGCATATTGCTTAATATCTTTATTATCCGGTTCTAATTCTTTTATTGCAGATGCGAGCAAGAAATAAATTTCGGACATATCGCTATCGCCTTCACCCAAAGCTTTATTCGGCAAGTTTTCAATAGCTTGTTTAGCAGTATTAATTATCGAATTAAAATCTTTTTCTTTCCATAACTTACGTAGTTTATCAATCGTATCTTTTTTTAATTTCAACTCTTCAGGGCTGAATTTCATTAGCATTTGGTCTTCATTGATTACAATTTTATCAGTCATTTTTTCCTCCGATTTAGATTATTTTTGGAATACAATTGGAATACATTTGCATTGCTGTTGAACAACATATTTTGCTTGTTCCGCTTCTTCTTTGCTTGAATAATTGCCAATAACAACGGCATACATAGTTTCATCGCCTATTTTTTTCGTTTTGATTTTGGCTATCATTCTAAGTGATTTGTAATGCTCTACTTCCTGTTTTGCCGCTTCATAAGTAGAATAGACTCCAACTTGCAAACCAAATGTGCCTTCATTTTCAGTTACAGGTTTTTCGGTTTCCTTTTCAACTTCTTTATCTTTAGTTTTTTCAACTTTTGCTGTTATAAGCTCTGCTTTTTTGTTTGAAGTATATAATATTTTCACTATTTCCGTTGCGGGCATAAGAAACTCGGAAGCAGGATATTTTTTTCTGAATAAATCCAATTGTTTTTTGGCTTCTGCCGTATCACCCTTAATAGCATAATACTGCACAATCCTCCAAAAAGCATCGTCAGCCCATTGGCTTTCGGGATAATTCTCAAGAATATCTTTATATTTTTCGAATGCTTTGTCGCCGTCGGTGATTACAGTGGCAAACAGCAGTTCCACACCGGGATCTTTTGGATATTGAGCCAACAAATCGGGTAATTGTTGTTTGACCTCGTCTATTTTTCCTTGAGCAATCATTTGCATATATTTGCTCACCAAATCATCTTGCGAATAAGAATCAATATTTGCAAATAAGAGAATTACTGCTATTAATATTATTATATTTCTCATTTTTTATTCTCCCCCCGAAGAATTATTATTTTATTCGAATTATCTATTTAACAAATTTACCAATTTGTTGCAATATATAAAAGTTAATAATGAGATAATTATCCAAATATGAATTTGAAAATAAAAATAGATTAATA
>CAZVPQ010000416.1:0-2526 GCA_964628675.1 uncultured Hyphomicrobiales bacterium
ATTAAAGGGTAGAACTTTATTTATTCCCCCTTTATTAAAGGGTAGAACTTTATTTTTCCCCCTTTATTAAAGGGGGTAGGGGGATTACAAATAATCATATATCCTTTTCAGCACACCATTCAAATTACTTCTTATTTCAAAATTAGAGAATCGCATAACTTTTAATCCTAAATCATTCAAATATTTATCTCTAATTTCATCTTTTTTCTTTTCTTCATCACCATAATGCTGACTGCCATCAATTTCTATTACTAAATTCGCTTTGGGACAATAAAAATCAACTATGTAATTCCCAATAATTTTTTGTCGATAAAATTGTTTTTCTTTTAATTGTTTCCCTTTGATTTTTGACCATAAAATACGTTCATGGTCTGTCATATTATTTCTTAGTTGTCTTGCTATATTTTTGAGAGATTTATTATACCATAACATTTTTAATCCCCCTGCCCCCTTTTTCTAAGGGGGAAATACTTTTTGAATTTGAATTTAATCCCCTTTTATTCCCCTTTATTAAAGGGGTGGACATTCTTATTTACCCCCGTTGTTAAACTTTCTCTTTCCCCCTTAGAAAAAGGGGGCAGGGGGATTTCTTAATTATACTATATCTGCGAATGTGTCTTCCATTTTTCTGAAATATGTTAAACCCAAGATGAAGATTAATAACATCGAAATCAATCCGATAATTATTAATTCCCAAGGAAATGCAATCGGGACTTGTTGGTTGACTCCATCAATGATTCTCGTAACAAATAAGTTTTTGTGAAGCATAGACCAACGAAATCCTTCGACGGCTCCCGCCATTGGATTTAATCCGTATAATAATCTCCAACTACCCCAAGATGCGGGCAATTGACTGTATGGAATTATAACCGTTCCGTACATCCAAATTTGTATAATAAAAGGCAAAGCAAAACCAATATCGCGGTATTTGACATTCAAAGACGTAAACAAAAAACCTGTTCCTAATGCCGTTATCAAAGCAATTAAAACAAACAAAGGAAATAGTAAAATGTAAAAGTCAATAGATGTACCGTAATAAATCATCATTGCTATTAATATCGAAAATGCAATCAAAAAATCTATTAATGCCGCAAGTACGGAAGCAGACGGCATTATCAATCGTGGGAAATATATTTTAGTTAGAAGATTTTTGTTCATTACCAAACTTTTGCCTGCAAATGAAACACCTGTGGCAAAATATGTCCAAATCAACAATCCACTGTAATAAAATACAGGTGGAGCAATTCCGTCGGTCGGCAATTTGGCAACTCTACCGAATAGAAGAGTAAAAATAACCATTTGAACAAAAGGCACTATGATTGCCCATAATACACCCAATGCGGATTGCTTGTATTTTACTTTAATATCCCTCCATACAAGAATACCGAAAAGCTCTCTGAATCGCCAGAGTTCGAGCCAATCAATATTTAATAATCCTTTTCTCGGTTTGATAATTGTAATATTTTTATCAGCTGTATTCATTATAATTTTAATTATTTTTCCTATCTTTTTACGGCAAAGCCCTTTCAGTTACATATCGAATCTTGCGTAACCTACTATATTTATATGCTTTATAATTTATTGCTTCTTTTTACGAAGCTATTAAATAACTTTTATCAACTGTAATCAATATGGTTTTGCCCATACTTTCCAACTCAATCAGGAGTTTATTTTTATTCGATTGCTTAATCACTTTTCCTGAAAAACCTTTGAAAACTCCCGTTGAAAATTTTACTTCAGCTCCAACTTTTAAAAATCCGTCTTTAACTTCAATTTCGTTTTTATTTTCCAAAGCAAGCTTTAATAATTCAATTTCATTGTCTCGAACTATTGCGGGTTGCCCATTAAAACTAATATATCTCGAAATACCATAGATATTAACAACATCGTATAATTTATTTCTCGGAATTCTAACAAAAACATAAGAAGAAATCAAAGGTAGTTCTACAGTTTTTTTTCTGTCGCTCCACTGTCTAATAGTTTTCTGCAATGGAAGAAAAGCCTCATAACCCGATTTAATTAATTGGTCATAAGCCTTCTTTTCATACCTGCTTTTAGTATAAAGAGGATACCAGTGATATTCAATATTTTTGTTATCTAATTTCATTATATTTCTATAATTTTTCTTTCTTTCATCAAATTATAAATCAAATTAGTCGAATCATCAATATTCAACAATTCGGTATCAACAACAAGTTCCGGATTGTCCGGTTCTTCATAAGGTGCGGATATTCCCGTGAAATCTTTAATCTCGCCTGCATAAGCTTTTTTATATAAACCTTTTGGGTCACGATTTGCACATTCTTTTATACTACATTTCACAAAAATTTCATAAAATCTTCCAATATCAAGTAAATTTCTTGCTTGATTCCTATCCTTTTTATATGGAGATATAAAAGCAGTAATTACAATCAGACCATAATTAGCAAGAAGTTTACTTAACTCCGCTATACGTCTGATATTTTCTTCTCTATCTTCGGGAGAAAATCCCAAATCATTATTTAAACCATGCCTAACATTATCACC
>CAZVPQ010000417.1:0-2523 GCA_964628675.1 uncultured Hyphomicrobiales bacterium
TATTCCGAAGAAATCAATTCTGCCGGTTTGGATATCAATATCGGAAGGTATTTGGCTTTGGTCAAATTTCCCATCATTAGGCACATTCCAATTTGCTTTTCGGGCGGCTGTTGTATCGTCAACCTCTTCATCTGTCCAAACCCCATCAACATCTCCATAATAAGTATCGGCAACCCAAGCCCCTTGATGATTAGGATGTCCGTCGGTAATTAAATCCCCTGAATATGGGACGGCAACCCTGCCGAGAATTATCAGAGCATTCAAAGAATCGGGATTAGAATAAAACTCATTAACAATGATTGCCTTTATTTTTTTGACTGCATCGCCATTGAACTGCTCGGTTCTCGGGACATTATATCTTACCAATTGCCAGCCGTCGCCAACCAAATCCCTTTCAAATCGCTTGATTTCATTTTTCAAAGAATCAACTATTGTGCTATCTACAAGCAATAATAGTCGCCCTCTATTATCAGGGATTTTTAAATCATAACCCGCAGATAGATAAGAAAAGCCATCATAAATATAATTAGTCGTATCTGTATAAATAACGGATTTGCGTTTAATAAAATACTCATAAGATTTACCTTGTTTGATGGTCGAATCAATAAAACCCGTAGCCGTGCTGTCGAGCTTGGGAATAAAAACAGACCATTTGTTTTCACTCAATAACTTTCTTTTAACAGTGAATTGCTTTGCATTTTTTTCCAGCTTCCAATTTACTATTAATTTAGGCTTTCCAACTGTATCAAGTTTTGTTGTTACCAAAATAGAATGGTCAACTGGTTCTTCGGCAAAAGCATTTAATGATAAAAGCAATAATATTATAATAAATTTCAGTTTCTGCATATACAATTTTATTTTACTCATAATTATTTCTTAATATTAACATTTTTATAAAGAAAACATTTTAAAATAAATAATTTTCTTTTCATTGCTCTATGATAATAATAGTTTTGTAATTTAGTAAAATTGCAACAATAAAAAAGTGGTAATTGTTAGAATGTTAAATATATTAAGTAAAATCGGGCGATTGGTATTGAATTTCTTTGCTGAATTCGGGCAAATAACGATATTGTTATTTAATATTATTCGATACACTCCGAGAATATTTAGAGATAAAAAAAATGTAATTGAACAAATGAGCATCATAGGAACTGATTCATTACCATTAGTTATTTTGATTGGTTCATTTACCGGTGCAATTGCGGCTTTGGAAGCAACTCTTCTCTTCTCAAAATTTAATTTAATAGGTATTACGAGACCATTCCTCGGTGCTTCAATAGCCACTGCTGTTTTTACCGAACTAACTCCGGTTTTAACGGCATTAGTAATTGCCGGACGAGTTGGTGGTTCGATTGCGGCACAATTAGGCACTATGAAAGTATCCGAGCAAATTGACGCACTTGCTATTTTGGCAATAGACAAAGACAGATTTCTATCTATGCCGAGAGTATTTGCCGCATTTGTGATGATGCCGGTACTCGCGGTTTTTTCAAATATTGTTGCTCTTGCAGGTGCTTTCGTATTAACACATATTAAATTTGATTTTTCCACTTATGAGTTTTTTATCAGTGTACAGAATTATTTTTCTATGCAGGAAATTGTTATTAGTTTAAGCAAATCCTTAGTTTTCGGAGTTATTACTGCATTAATTGGTTGCCACGTAGGATTAGCAACAATTGGTGGTGCCGAAGGTGTTGGCAAAAGTACAGTCAGGGCTTTTACATTATCAGCCTCTGCAATTTTAGTAGTTGATGCAATATTCGGGTATTTGATATAATGGAGATCAATTACAAAAAATATACTTTGCCAAAAAGAATGAGGCACCATACAGCCCCTAATCTTTATTTTAAATTTTCCGAATTAAAAGATGAACCGAACTATTATCCGCCAATTTACAAAGATATGGATTGGTCAAATATTTTTATAAATTCCAACCCACCGGATATATTAGATATTGGTTGTGGCAAAGGACTATTTCTATTAAATATGTCCGAAGCTTTTCCTGATTCAAATATTCTCGGTATAGAATTACGTAAACCGGCTGTTGAATGGATTAATCAAGTGTCAAGAGGTGAAAATATTGCAAATGCCGCCGCAATTTGGTATAGTGTAGTTAATGGTTTGGATTTTATCGAATCCGATTCAATTGAAAAAGTATTTTATTTATTTCCTGACCCTTGGACTAAGCGAAAACATTTAAAAAGAAGAGCTTTTAATTTGGATTTACTCAATGATGTTTACCGTGTTTTGAAAAAAAACGGGCAACTTTATTTGGCTACGGATTTGGTAGAAGTTGATGTTTATCACAAAAAAATATTAGATAAATTTTCAAAATTTGATTACAAAATTGTTGAGAATAGTGAGGAATGGCAATTCCCCGAGACAAACAAAGAAAATTTTTGTATAAGAGAATCAATAGCTTATTATAGAATTATCTGTAAAAAAAGTTGAAATTCAGTAATTTTACTTAAATATATTTCTCTAAAATTGTAATATTTAAGCTATGGGAAGTCAATCATA